>QHPC01000119.1 GCA_003218915.1 Verrucomicrobiota bacterium | reverse complement strand
GTCCTGTAAATCGGTGAACTTTGACACTTTGCCGTCGGAATCGCATGTAATGTCGACGATCATTCCGTGGCGATCGGGCGGCGTGTCGAGACGATGGATGGGCATGATCGGAAACAGTTGACCGAGGGCCCAGTGATCGAGCAACGATTGGAAAACCGAGAAATTGCAGATGTACTGGTCGCCCAACGTGGTTTCGAGCTGCTTGACTTCCTCGGGAATGAAACGCAAGCCGCGATGCATGTTCACGATCTGCTGAGCGAGCTGCCAGTAAATCGTGTCGATCTTTGCTTTTGATTCGAGATCAAGCAGACCAAGCTCGAAGGTCTGCTGCGCTTCCTCCTTGATTTGCTGAATGTCGTGCAGGCTCTCAAGGCGATTGCCACGCTTAAGCCGTTGCTTCACATCAAGGATGTCGCCCACCAGCTTGTGATCTTTCTCGCTCGCGGTAACACGCAACTTCGGCGCCGTTTTCTCGATGGAGCTGAACGCTTCCATCACCAGCACGGAATGATGCGCGACGATCGCGCGACCCCCTTCATTCACGATCGCCGGATGCGGGACTCCTTCAGAATCGCAAACCTCCATGATGTTCCAGACGACGTCGTTGGCGTATTCCTGGAGCGAATAATTTGCGGAGCTATCGAAATCGCTGCGTGAACCATCGTAATCGACGCCTAGTCCGCCGCCGACATCCAGATATCCAAGCTCATGCCCAAGCTTCGCGATCTTTGCGTAATAACGGGCGCCTTCACGCACAGCCCGCTTGATGGTCGAAATGTCCGGTACCTGCGAACCGACGTGGAAATGGATGAGTTTAAGACAATGCGCGAGGCCAGTCGCCTTCAGCATTTCGCTCGCGGCAACGAGACTTGTCGTATCGAGACCGAACTTCGCGTTCTCGCCGCCACTCGGCGCCCATTTCCCAGCGCCTTTGCTGTAAAGACGAACGCGAATTCCGATGTGCGGTTCCACGCCGACTTCCTTTGCCGCGCGGATTGTTTGCTCGAGCTCTTCGAGTTTCTCGGCAACGATGACCACTTTCTTACTGAGCTTACAACCGAGCAGCGCGATGCGGATAAACGCAGCGTCTTTATAGCCATTGCAAATAATGAGGCTTTCGGGATCCTGGTGCATCGCCAGCGCGGCGACCAGTTCCGGCTTACTTCCGGCTTCGAGACCAAAATGAAATTGCAGACCGGCATCGACAATTTCTTCAATGACTTCGCGCAACTGATTGACCTTGATTGGAAAAACACCGCGATACTCATTCTTGTAACCGAACTCTGTTATCGCCTCTTGAAATGCGCGGTTTACCGATTCGACACGGTGCCGGAGCAAATCCTGAAATCGAACCACCAGGGGGAAACTTAAACCGCGATTGCGCGCTTCATTTACCACTTCCAGGATGTCGATCGTGCCGCCGTTTTCCTGCAGAGGTCGGGCCACCACGTTCCCGGTTGAGTTGACGGTGAAATAACCGCCGCCCCAGCCGTCGACATTGTAGGTCGCGATCGCTGCGTCAACGTCCCACTCGTTTTTCATTTGGTCAGATCGCGCGGCGAATGAATGCCGCAAAACGCATATTCAGTCAGGGTGTTCAACATGCAAGTCTGCACAATCAAAATTTTCGTTCGACAAAAACGTCACACGTTTCATGGAGAGAACGGTGATGTATGCGGCGCACACCGCTTGTTTTTCGCTTCCCTGCGGATAACGTTCGCTGGTGAACAAGACGGTGATCGAGGTGCAGGTGCGGGCGGTCTTGCCGACAAGCGGCGGGTGTGCGGTCTTTCTCGGCAATAACGACAAGGTGTTCATTATTTATGTCGATCAAACGGTGGGCAGCGCGATCACGATGTTCATGCGCCAGATCACCAAAGAGCGTCCTCTAACCCACGATTTGATGGCGCATTTGCTTACTGCTCTGGGCGCAAAGGTGGAGCGAGTCATCATTAATGATCTGAAAAATGCCACCTACTACGCGCGAGTGATTATTCGGGTCCAAAACGAACTGCATCAGAAAAAGATCATCGAACTCGACGGGCGGCCGAGTGATTGCATCGCAATGGCCACTCAACAAAAGGCACCCATTTACGTGAGTCAGGATGTCTGGGATGAAGTGGATGATATGAGCGACGTCTTGCGCAAGATGGAAGAAGAAGGGCTAAAACCGGATCCCGAGGCGGAAGAGTAGAAAAGTTGAAAAGTTAAAACGCTTCCTAATCCCCGCGATCAAAGGCGGTTCTCTTTTTAACCTTGCAACTCTTTTAACCTATTAATTCCATTTGGACTTCAGCCCAAAAGATCGCCGTAGCGTTTATCCGCTAATTCCAGGCAGCGCGCCAGAATCTCTGACGCAGTATTGAGTTTCAGCGTTTCTTCGACGAGCTCGCGGCATTCGGGGATCGTCAAACTTTGCACCGCGCGCTTGACTCGCGGAACCAGCGTCGCGCCCGCACTCAGCTCGTCCATGCCGAGACCCAGTAACAGCGGGACGAGTGCCACATCCCCGGCCATTTCTCCGCAAACTCCTACCCAGATGTTGTTGGCATGCGCCGCCTCCGCGATCATTTTGAGCAAACGTAGTACCGCGGGGTGGGTCGGCTCGTAAAGGTGCGCGAGCTTTTCGTTTACTCGATCAACTGCAAGCGCATACTGGATCAGATCGTTTGTTCCAATACTGAAAAAATCGACCTCGGGTGCGAGCACATTGGCACAGATGGCTGCGCTCGGGATCTCGATCATCGCGCCTACGTCGATCTTTTCCGCCAGGGGAACGCCCGATCGGCGCAGCTCTTCTCTGCACTCGGCAAGCACGGCCTTGGCACGACGCAATTCGTCCAAGCCCGAGATCATGGGAAACATGACTTTTATGTTGCCAACGGCGCCGGCACGGAGAATAGCGCGCAACTGCGTTTTAAAGATGTCTACGTTCTCCAGGCAAAGACGGATTGCGCGCCAGCCAAGGAAAGGGTTTAACTCATCGGCGATATCTACCGTGCCTGGAGCGAGTTTGTCGCCGCCAAGATCAAACGTTCGGATAATCAGCGGATCGGGCCGGACGCGCTCCGCTACTTTTCGATACGTTTCGAATTGTTCGTGCTCCGTTGGCAGCGTACTGCGATTTAAATAAAGAAACTCCGTGCGATAAAGTCCAATGCCCTCCGCACCATTGGCTGCGACGGCCTCAACGTCTTCCGGAAGTTCGATATTTGCCGAGAGCACAATGTGACGGCCATCGCGCGTGGTCGATCTTGTGGTGCGCAGTTCTTTCAGTCGTGCCGTAACTTTGGCCCTCCTTGATTCAATCTCTGCATAATGCGCGATTGTTTCTGGCGCGGGATCAACGATTAGCAGGCCATCGCTTCCATCAACGAGCACGTGTTGACCTGTCTCGAGCTTTGTAGTGATATCGTGCAATCCCACTACCGCTGGGATATTGAGCGAACGCGCTAGAATCGCGGCGTGCGACGTGCGGCTACCGAGGTCCGTCGCGACTCCAAGCACGTTTGCCCGGTTAATGCTGGCCGTATCCGAAGGAGTTAGATTGTGCGCAACAAGGATGTGCTGCTCGCTCAGGGCGAGGAATGTCTTGGGCGCCTTGCCCTGCAGGTTGCGAATCACTCGCTTAGTCACGTCTTGAATGTCCAGCGCACGCTCTCGCAAATATGGATCGTCGATCTTGTTCATTGTCTCGGCGTAACGGGTGGCGACTTCCTGAAAGACCCATTCCACATTGCAAAGATCGGTTTCCAGTTTCCGCAGTACTTCGTCGATCAACGTGCGATCCTCGACGACGAGCAGATGCGCGTCGAAAATGGCCGCATCTTTCGCACCGATGGATTCTGCAATGCGCTGCTGCATCTCCAAAATCTGCATGCGCGTTTGAATCAGCGCCGTCTCAAATCGCCCTATTTCGTCTGGAATCTGAGAGGGCGCAATG
>QHPC01000101.1 GCA_003218915.1 Verrucomicrobiota bacterium | reverse complement strand
GACCCCGGCGGCAAGCGCGAGAAGACAAATCGCGGGCGACGAGCCTTCGAACAGATAACGGAGAGTCAAATGCACGTAAATACTGACAAAGACCAGGTGGTCGGCAATGCTGTCAATGATGCGGCCCTCGCGACTTTCCCGATGCGTCAAGCGCGCCAGCTGGCCGTCCGCGTTATCGAATGCATTCGCACAAACATGGAGCACCATCCCCGCAACGTTGATGCTTAGGTCGCGATAGAAATAAAGGTGCCCCGCGACGACGCCAAAGATGCCGGCCAGCAAGCTCACGCCCGCCGGCGGCATGTTGAGGCGCGCAAAAAACCGGGCCAACCAAAACCCTATTGGCCTGTAGAAATAAAGATCGAAAACTCCCTCGACCTCGCGCGCTTTGTAGGTGGCTTCCACGTCCGAGCGCGGCGCCTCTGTTCGTTCCGGCATCGATTTAGCAGACGCGTTCGAATCCAAAAACAAGCTGGACATTAACCCTGTCTGAGCAAGCGGTCAGGCGCTTTGCTTTTGGAGAGCCGCTGGGACGAGCGTGTCGGCGAGAATGTTCAAAGCTTCGTCCAGATCTGCTCGCGTATGTTTGGCCGTCACGCACGCACGGAAACAGATTCGATGTTGTGGCACAGCCGGATAATCTACCGGGGCGACCCAAAGACCACGCCGTCGCAGTTCATGCCCAAGCCGATACATGCGTTCCCGATCACCAATGACAATGGGCATTACATAGGTCGTCGATTCTCCAGTATCCAGTCCAAGCGTTCGGAGTTGCGCATGGAAGTAATCAGCGTTTTCCCAAAGTTGGGTTCGCAGTTCCGGCTGGTTGGTACCCAACTCCAGCGCTTTCAGAATCGCCGCGATCACCACAGGTGGCAGCGCGCACGAATAAACATACGGATGCGCGTAAAAGCGGAGATATTGCAGCGTCTCCTTGGAACCGGCAACGAAACCTCCCAGCGCTCCGAAGGCCTTGGAGAACGTCCCATAAACGAGCGGGACGCGCTCTTCCACTCCAAACTTCTCAGCCGCCCCACGACCGTGCTCGCCACATGCCAGCATGGAATGCGCTTCATCGATGAACACGCTTGCGCCGTGAGACTCTGCGACGGCAAGTAACTCGGTCAGGTTGCCGAAATCACCGTCCATCGAATAAATGCCCTCAATAATCACAAGCTGGCGGCGCCCTTTTTGACGATTCAGCGCCGTATCAAGCGAGGCTGCGTCATTATGTTCGAATTTCTCGGTGTGGCATCGGGACAGGACCGCACCATCGCGCAGACTGAGGTGAGAGCGGTTGTCCAAAATGGCCACGTCGTTTTTGCGAAGCAACCCGGAGATTGTGCCCAGCGCGCCGCCAAATCCGCTGTTGAATAACATCGCGTCCTCGCGTCCGAGAAATTTCGCGACGCGCCGTTCGAGCTCCCGATGTAGATCGGTCATCCCGGAAAGCATGGGTGATCCGCATGCTCCTAATCCATGAGTGCGTAGCGCCTCGTGCGCCGCCATCAACACGTCCGGATGATTGGCGAGACCAAGATAATTATAGGAGCAGAGATTAATTACGGGGCGCGGTTTTCCGTCGTAACTGATCAGTGTGCGCGCATCCGCGGTGGCGAGCAGCTCGGGCTCATACAATTCAACCGCCCACGCGCCAACGCGCATCCAGTTCGTAAAGCTCGCTGGAGCTTGCAGCGGGTCGTTGCTTTCGCCCGCCAGGAAATTGCTCAGACTAAGTTTTGCCGGGTCCCTGTTCATCAAATGGTACACTGCCTTTCGCTCGCTCCCGCCCCAACGGACGGCGCGTCCCGGCAAAATTGAGAGTTTTGGTAATTCACAGATTCCTTACGAAGTTCTCCGCCGCGGCGGTTTCGTGTCGGGGCAGCCAATCTAGCGGGTTTCCGATTTCAGGACAAGATTTTTGCTGGGATGGCGGAGCCGCCCTTGACGGCACCCCTGGGGGCGTCGCCGGGGCGTTATTTTCGCGTTGTTCGGAAGACGTAATCCCAAAGCGGCGAGCTGATGCCGTATCCAACGTGATCGTCCTTGAAATGATGACGAAGATGATACTGCTTCAGCCAAAGCCACGCGAACACGGCCGGCGTCAAGCTCCCAAAAATTAGAAAAAACAGGCCATAGAAAAGAAACGCGAGCGGGATGCTTATGACTGGCGGCATAACGAGCCGGCGCGCATCGTTGGGATAATCGTGATGCACGCCGTGGATCACATAGTGCAACTGCTTTCCCCAACGAGTCTTCGGTTCGTAATGGAATACGTACCGGTGGATGAGATATTCGATCAGCGTCCAGAGCAAAACGCCTAACAAAAACAGCGCCGTTACCGCTATAATCGACAATTGGCCTTGCCACAGAGAGACGTAAAGCATGTACCCAACAACCGGCAGATACAGCACCAATGGAATCACCGGATGCACCCGCGAGAAAAATTCCATGAAATCACTCTCGAACATGCGCACCGTTTCGTTCTTGTTCGAGACGTACAATCGCTCCGCCATTATTAAAAACTAATGGGCCTCGCACTCAGATCAAGCCCGCCAGCGTAGTTGGCTGTGCTGTCCATGACCCGTTGTGAGTCCGTCTTTTCTTTTATTCGTTCAACCCGCGAGAACAGACTGTATCGCTTGTCAAAAACGAACTGAAACAGCAACCGGCTCCAGGACGAATGATATTTCAGTTGGCTGTAAAACTCCGGCGCCATCGCGCGCAGTTTTGGCAGGTTGTTCCACGGGATCGAGGGCAAATCGTGGTGCTCGTTGTGATAACCCATGTTTAGCGCAACACGATTGATAGGGCCGTAATAGCTGAAGGTTTCCTGGTCGAAATCGTAAGTGTAATGCTCCTGAATCCAGCGAGCACCAACCGGGTGCAATCCAATTGAAAAGAAAAATGCGAACACGAGATAAAGAAACCCCGGCCAACCGCAAAAATAAACGACTGCCACGTCGTAGAGCACCGCACACGCAAAATTGATAAAGAACCAGCGGTCCCACATCCTGATCGCTTTTAAACGCGGCGGGCGCGTTAGCTGAAAAAAGGGAAAGAGCATGAGCCAGATCGCCTTGCGATACCATCTATTCCCGACCAGGCGCGCTTCCCAGTGGTTCGCCAGGTCCGCGTCATATTCGTAATCCCCCTGATGCGAATGATGCTTCAAATGATAGACACGAAACCCCATCGCACCGGGCGTGAGATTGGGAAGATCAGCGATGATGGCCACCATCTTGTTCCAGCTTTTGTTCCGGAAAATCAGGTTGTGAGTTGCGTCGTGAATAATGACGTAATTGGCATGATTCGCGAATGCGCCAACGCAATACGCTATGAGAAGACTGAGCCACCAGTAACCGAACCCAAGGCTTCCCATTCCAAAGGCGATGCCTGTTTGCATGGCCACGATTGAGACCGCGATGAGCGCCGTCCACGGATTGCGCACCATCAGTTGCCGGACTTCCGGATGCGCTTTGATGATCAAGCGCGCCCGCCCCGGATGTGGCTGGTCGGATTCGGATTGATAAAACGCGGCCTGCATCGGTTTGGTCAAGGTAAACCAACTACCAGCCTAGGTAATTTCAAGCACCCGCCAATTAAAAACGACCGTAACCGCATTCGAATCCTGTTTCAATATCTTGCGACTTTGTGCGATTCCTACAGAAAGATTGGACAAATAACCTCGACTGGTATGAAACATCCGCAGTTCTCGGCTTTTAGTGCAAAATCGAAATCGTGCGTCTTTGTTGCCATCGTTCGTCTTCTGGTTGTGGCAAGCCTCGTGCCGCTAGTCGCTACTTCGATCGCCTCCGAGCCACTGGCCAAAGGAATCCAGGACAACTCGTTTTTCATTGAAGAAGCTTATAACCAGGAGGCTGGTGTGGTGCAGCACATCTTGAATGTTCCGATCAATTTCATCAACGGCTCGCGTGAGATCACTCCGAGTTTCACCCAAGAATGGCCGGTCTTCAGTCAGATGCATCAGTTCTCTTACACCATTCCGTACGCCTTCACGGAAGACGACAGCGGCATGGAAGATATGCGGCTCAACTATCGCCTGCAGGCGTTGACAGAAGGCGAACGCATTCCAGCTTTCGCGCCACGTTTCTCTCTTGTCCTTCCGACTGGCGATCCCGACAAGGGACTGGGCGTCGGCAGCGTAGGTTACGAGACCAATCTGCCTTTCAGCAAGATCGTGAGCGACCGCTGGACTCTGCATTTCAACGCCGGCATGTCGGTATTTCCTAATGCGCGAAACCATGACCTCATGAATTATAATCTTGGCGCCAGCGCTATCTTCGCCGTGAGCCGCGACCTGAATCTCATGCTCGAAACGGTGGCAGGATGGAACGACGATATCGCCGAAGGCGTGCTCTCACCTGAGGCGACTGTGGACCGCTCTACAACCGCACTCATTTCTCCTGGCGCGCGTTACGCGTTCAATCTGCCAAACGATACGCAATTGGTCGTTGGTCTGGGCCTGCCTATCGGCCTCACTTCCGATTCGCCCGATTGGGGCCTGTTCTTTTACTGTTCATTCGAGCATCCGTTCGTGCGAGTCGAACCCCGTCGAGCAAAGTGAGGAAAGCGATCCTCAAGCAGGCTTTTTCAATCGCGCCCCGCCGAGGAGTGGCAATACGAACAGATTTGCCAGGATATCGATGATGCATCCCGCCAAGACCACAAGGCCAAAACGCTGTGTGGGCGGAAAATCCGACAACACAAAAATGGCAAATCCTGCGGCGATGATCACGTCGGAATAAACAATTCCGCGCCATTGCTCTTCGCGTCCAGTTACCCAGGCGTCCCAGCCTTTCTTTCCGTCCCGCTGCGCCCTACGGACTCCGAAGACGAGATGAATCATCGAATCGATCGCAATGCCAATGCAGACGTTCGTGGCCGGCGCAGAGATAATATCCACCGGCACATGAAACCAGCCGATGCCTCCGAGCATCGATAGGGGCACAAGCGTGAGGCTGACGATCATCGCGACCGCGACGCGCACCGATCGTGCGACGATCCATGCGATTACAACAAACAACAAATTCAACCAAAACAAACCAGTCACCAGGCTTTCGGCAACCAGTTTGGCCAAGCGGCCTTGCAAGTAATAAATGCCTCCAACAAGATCAGCCTTGAATCCGTATTTGCGGCAAACGGCACGAAGATCGTCAACCACATCGACACGATATTTCGTCCGGTGCGCTTCGATCATTCGCACCATAAACGCCGCTTCTCTCCGGTCCTCGGTCACAAAACTCTTGGCTACGCGCGCGTACTTCGGTTGCTCCATGATCTCCATCATCTTTTCATAGCTGATGAGAAACGAAAACGGCGTGCGATCGCCTTCGGCGAGAAGAGTCGGCAGCGAAATCACGGTCCCAATCTGTTTCTGATTCTCCAGCGCACCATGCAACGTCCACATCTTCTTGTAAGCATCGTCGGTGTTCAGTCTGTTTCCGTTTGATGCGGACACGACAAGCGTGAGCGGGTTGCAACCGCCTGTGCGATCCACAAATTCCAAGCCATCGCGCAATGGCTGGTTCGGCTTGAAATAATCGAGGAGACTCGGGTCTGTGTTTACCTTCGTTAGGCCAAATCCCAAACCAATAGTAAGCAAAATGACGCCTAACGAGAGAAGCGCAAAGCGGCGCGACCAGAATGCGTGCTTGGGTTCCGCCTCAACGAATTTGCTTTTGCGCGGCACCGCCCATCGCAGGAACGCAGGATACATCAAATACGCGCAAACAAACGCCACGACTGTGCCCAGCACGCCACCAAATCCGAGTTCACGTAACGGCTTCGCCTGAACAATCAATAAGCTCGCGAAGCCTAACGACGCGCAGATCATCGACCAGAAAGAAGGCGGAAAAGTCATGCGTCGCGCGTCCGCAGCGAGACTCGGGCTCTCCTTGGCGATGCGGTGTGCACGTTCGGCCAACGTTTGCCAGTTAAACGTCATATAAACCAAGTGCGACAACGCGATCACGAACACGATGGTGCCGAGGTTCACCGTGAGAATGCCGATCTTGTCGCCAAGCATCGATTGCAGAAGGAGGGTCAACAAAACCGGACTGCCGTGAGACTGAAGTAACGGAAATCGTGCGCGAGACTGCGGCGTAACATTTCCACCACGTAGGGCGGACCAGCGAGGTGAATTCGAAAATCTCGCGCATCGAGCTCTTGCACGATCTGCTCGAGGCGTTGGACTGGCTTTTCCGTGTGCCTCCCTTTCATGAAAATAATTACGTTGCTGGACTTCCTGTCGTCCGCGATCAGCAACCGACTCCAGAATGGGCTCTTTAGTGCATCTTCGAAACTTTTTGGCCCTTCGGCTAAACTCTTGACCGCGCTAACTCCACCAATCGAGTGGACCCGCTGCGTGAGTTTTTGAATTCGTTCCAGATACCGCGGCGAAGAAATATCGCGCGACGATACCGCCAGAATCACTTCTGGTTGCGACGGAAAACGTTGCTCG
>QHPC01000100.1 GCA_003218915.1 Verrucomicrobiota bacterium | reverse complement strand
CAAGGAAAAGGAACTGCGCACCGCTCTCAAGGAGGAAATCACCACCATCGAAGACTTCGGGCTGAGTCCGGCGCGCGGCGACGATCTCGCGTTTTTTCTCGAAGTCTTCTATCGCAAGCACGGCTACTCAGACGTGAATGTGCATTACACGATCGAAGCGCAGAACCGGTTGCGCCTCGATATTACAGAGGGTCCGCGCTATACGCTGGGGATGATCCTCTTCGATGGGAACGTGCGCGAGCCAAGCGACAAACTCTTTGAGTACGCAGTTGGACCGACGCGGGAGCGGTATTCCAGGGCGGAGAAAAGATTGCCTTTCGTTGCCGCTGACATGCAGGAAGGAGCGAACCTGGTGCATCGTTTCTATCTCTCCGAGGGTTTTTTGGATGCGGTGGTTGATGCGCCACGTTACACCTTTCACCGGGAGAGCAGCGAAGCGGACGTGGTCATCCCGATCCACGAGGGACGCCAATATTTCTTCGGCAGCATTTCGTTTCATGGGCGCACGATTTACGATTCCGAAACTCTGCGCGGACAGATGCTGGATCTACTGCAGCGGCCTTACACCGATGCGCGAGTCGAAGATATTCCGCGACGTCTCCAGGCGTATTATAAGACACGTGGTTATTACGACGTGAAGGTCGTTGCCAGCGGAACGCCGGAGGATGCACTCAACGGCCGCGTGCCGGTGGAAATCACAATCTCAGCAGGGCCAGTTTACTACTTCGACGGCGTCACCGTCAGCGGGCTCGATCGACTGCGTCCCAGTTATGTCACCAAACGTTTCACCAAGCTGGAGGGAAAGGCCTATAGCCCGGAAGCGCTGGACGAGCGATTTCGCACGCTCATGCGCACCGGGCTTTTTAATGTTCTTCAAATCAAACCTGTCCCTGTGGATGGACATCTTCTGCGTCTGGATGTTTCGGCCGAGGAAGCCAAGAGCAAGGAATTCGGTTTTTTGGTCGGCTATGGCACCTTCGAGGGCGCGATTGCCGGAGTGCAATGGCGTGATCGCGATCTTTTCGGTTATGGCAGGCCGCTCACGACATCGGTGGAGGTTTCACAACGCAGCTATAAGGGCGAGATCCTGTATGAAGATCCGTTCTTCCTGGATACGGATTTTTTCTTCAGAGCTCGGCTTGCCGCTTTCACTTTCGCTTACGATGGCTACACGAAATTCGAATTGGGCGGGCGATTCGAGCTCACTCGTAAGATTACAAAATACGACGAGGTTGGTCTGACCGTCGCTGCGCGTCACGTGAAAATAACGGACTCTGAGATCAAGCCGACGTTCCTCCTCGGGCCGAAAGATTACGTCGTGAATACGGTCGGGCTTACCAACACTCTGGATATGCGGCAAAGCCCGTATGTGAACCCGCGCGGGCTTCTGATCAAGAACACGGTGGACCTGGCATCGAACGCTCTGGGAAGCGATATCGAATATATCCGGGGCACGATGAGCGTAGGTTATTACCTGCCATTTTCGCCGAGGGTGACCACGCCCGGTGTGACGGAAGACCAGGGAGGCACTCCATTGCAGCGCTGGTTCCAGCAATCATCTGTGGCATTCGGCGCGCGGGTCGGCATTATTCATTCGCTTACAGCGAGTAGCTCGGATGAAGCAACTGCGATTCCGATCGACGAGCGTTTCTTCAACGGCGGCGCTGATACGGTGCGGAGCTTCGGCGAGCGCGAACTAGGCCCGCACGATAATCATGGCCATCCCGTGGGTGGAGAATTTTTCACCGTGTTCAATGCGGAATATACGTTTCCGATTCTGGGAGAATTGCAAGGCGCTGTATTCGCTGATGCCGGCAACCTTTTGCCGTCGTCGGAAGACATTGGTTTAAACGATATGCGTTATGCCATAGGCGCGGGCTTGCGCTACAAGCTGCCGGTGGGTCCGATCCGTCTCGACTACGGCGTCAATCCTGATCCGCGCCCCGACGAAGATTTCGGCGCGTTTCATTTCAGTTTTGGCTTTGCGTTTTGATATGCACCGTGATGCAGACAATCCTGTCTGCGTCAGATTGCCAGAGCGTTTCTAAACTGAAGCGAGTATTCATCCGGTTTGAGACGCGCCTTCTTGGGATTTGCGCTAATGTTTTTGCGAAAGACTATTAGTTCGTTCGCATCTCGCACGATGTGATCGTATGACTCGTCCATCAGAATCGACATTTGCGCCCCGGCAGTTTATTGCATTCGTTCGCGCTGACGCCCTTGATGCCTTTTAAGATCGTCGAGAGAGCGTAGCCGCGAGTTGGGACGATTACCGCGTGAACATGGTTCGGCATCAGAACAAATGCATCGATGTGATAACGTTCTCCGTCGAAATTCAACAGACTGCGCTCTACTTTGGTGCGTACATCTGATCGTCGGAGATGACAGGCACCCATGCCGGCATCCAGCCATTGTTGCAACCGGTCGATGAACCGTTCTTCGTATTCGAGTTGTGTGTCTGCGCTCCAAGGCGGAGAATGCCATCGCAACCAGATTGCGCGCTCATTTCGCCACTGATGCAGCAGCGATTGCGGCAATGAATCGGCCAGGCGGAACGTGATGAAGTAGGTTGCGCCCGACTGGCGCCAATGCGGTAGCCGACGACGAGCGATCTCAACTTCCTCATGCGGATCAAAGCCGTGAAATGGAACATACCGGCGGATACTCATCGAGCCATCATGTGCGTCTGCTATGACCTTTTCAACACACGTGTGACAATTCACCAGGCTTGGGTGCTCGCAGACTAGCGGTCTATGCACCAATGTTGATTTGCGCGTCGAGAAGTTGCAGGCAGGATTGCCTGCATCACGAATGACATCGCTTGGCGACACATCACCGGAGGAATTCCGCAAACAATTGCACGAACTGGCGGATTGGATTGCAGATTTTCGACAAACTTTAGGATCGCTGCGGGTCGCGCCTAACGACAAGCCGGGCGCGATTCTGGCTGCGCTCCCCGACGAGCCGCCCGAAGGAGGCGAGCCGTTCGAGAAAATTCTTGGCGATGTCGATCGGGTCATTGTTCCCGGTATGGTGCACTGGAGTCATCCGATGTTTCTTGGTTATTTCGGCTGGACAACTACTGCTCCTGCAATTCTTGGAGAAATCATCACTGCGCCGCTCAATGTGAACGCGATGACGTGGCGCACATGTCCAGCTGCGACCGAATTGGAAACGCTGGTGATCGATTGGATCCGGCAATGGATGGATCTGCCGCGAGAATTTGGAGGCGTCGTGTATGACACTGCGTCCGTAGGCGTGATGCACGCGCTGGCCGTGGCTCGGGAGGAGGCTGCTCCATCCGTTCGCAAGCGCGGTTTAATCGGGGCCGGCGCGCCGGTGTTTCGGATTTACGCTTCCGAGCAAGCGCATAGTTCCGCCGAAAAAGCGGCGATTGCGCTCGGCTTGGGTGAAGAAAACGTGCAGCGCGTTCCGGCGGACGCGAACTTTTGTATGGATCCGAGCGCGTTACGCGAAATGATCGAGCGTGATGTTCGCGACAACTTCAAAGCATTGGCGGTGATCGCGACGGTCGGCACCACTTCAACCGCAAGCGTTGATCCTGTTCCTGAGATCGCGAGAATTTGTCGCGAAAACAAGATGTGGCTCCACATTGACGGAGCTTACGGCGCGGGCTTCGCCATTCTCCCAGAGAACAAGCGGCTGACTAACGGTTGGGGCGAAGCGGATTCCATCGTGGTGAACCCGCACAAAAGCCTTTTTGTCCCGCTCGATTTCAGCGTGCTTTACGTGCGCGACCTCGATCGGCTGCGACGTGTCTTCACGCTCGTGCCGGAATATCTGCGCGGCGACACAGTCGAGGTACAGAAAAATTACATGGACTACGGCATCCAGCTCGGTCGCCGATTTCGCGCGTTGAAGGCATGGATGATTTTCCGCAGTTTTGGCCGTGAAGGAATGGC
>QHPC01000099.1 GCA_003218915.1 Verrucomicrobiota bacterium | reverse complement strand
TAACGTAGCCGCATCTCCTGCGTCGCCGGATCTACCCTTGGCAGGCGATCGGGTACCGGTTTTGCGACTCCTTCGAGCCCGGGAAACTGTTCCAGCCGCCATTTCCATTCCCCTGTGCAGGTAGCTCGCAGCCGCTCATCTGCGCTTTGCGCCTTGGCGAGCCACGGGATGCACCAGAGCGCTGCAGCACCAAGCAAAATGACGGTTTTGAAACTCATTCGTTTCCCAACTCACTCGCCGCTACGCGTCGCGGCTTTACCTTCTATGTCGTTGATCCCGTCAGCTCCATTCACCATTTCGAACATCGTATCCGAGAACTTAGCAAAATATCGGTCAATCATAGAGTCGCGCCACGCGCCGCGATGAGCGATTGTAGATAAAGAATTTCGGTCATTTGTCAGGGTTTTGGCAGAGCTTTCACGGGTTGATTAGCTGATGCAAGTCGCGAAATTCCCAGACCTCTGAAACTCAAACCCTCCCTCGACTGGCTTCTTATGTTTGTACCGCTCGCAATCTTTCTGCGGTTCTGGCCGGGAGGCATCAGTCCGACTGCGCTGTTCGTTTGCTCCGCTCTCGGCATCATTCCGGTCGCGGGCTGGATCGGACGCGCCACCGAGGCGCTTGCCGCCCGCGTCGGGGAAGGCCTGGGAGGATTGCTCAACGCCACGTTCGGAAACGCCGCGGAGCTGATCATCGCTGGCATCGCTCTTTCCAAAGGTCTGACCAATGTGGTGAAAGCCTCCATTACCGGATCGATCATCGGTAACGTATTACTGGTGCTCGGCCTCTCCATTGTAATGGGCGGCACTAAATACAAAGAACAGCATTTCAACCGCACCGCAGCGCGCACCTCCGTCATCTCGCTCTCGCTGGCGGCGATTGGTCTGATCATCCCGACAGTCTTTCACCGCGCCGCCGATCGCAGTCCTGCCGGCTGGAGCCCGCTGGTCGAGCAGAAGCTCTCCCTGGCCATCGCCGTTGTCTTGTTCCTTACCTATTTTTGCATGCTCGGTTTCTCGCTCTGGACCCACAAGCATTTCTTCCAAAGCGCTCACGCACATGCCGAAGAAAGCGGCATGCAATGGTCGCGCGGCAAGGCCATTACTATGCTGCTCATCTCTACCGCCCTGGTCGCCGTGCTCTCGGAGTTTCTGGTGGGCACGATTGAAAACGTCCGAGACTCCGTCGGCCTCACCGAAGTGTTTGTGGGCGTTATCGTGGTGGCGATCGTGGGTAACGCGGCCGAGCACTCGACTGCCATACTCATGGCGATGAAAAACAAGATGGACCTGACCGTCGGCATCGCGATCGGTTCCAGTCTGCAAATCGCGCTTTTCGTCGCGCCGGTGCTGATTTTTCTCTCCTACCTTTTCGGGCGACCGATGGACCTGGAGTTCACGGTGCCGGAAGTGGTCGCGGTCGTGGTCTCGGTTTACATCCTGTTTCAGATCAGCGGCGACGGCGAGACCAACTGGATCGAAGGCATCCAACTTCTCTCGCTCTATGTGATTCTCGGGATTCTCTTTTTCTATCTGCCGGAGCCGCAACAGGTCGCACCCTAGGCTTCGCGCGATTTAACTTGTCAGCGCGGACACGCCTAGTAGAGCTTTAGCAGTTGTTTCAATGCCGCCTGGCTAACGAGATAACCAATTATGGCGCGTAAGTGTAATGCACCTGGATGTGGGTTTTATCTTCCGGATAAATACCCGCTAAACAAATGTCCATGGCACATGGCACCGGGCCAGGGGCCAGTGAAGATCGCAGCTGCCCTCGCAATTGCTGCTGCCGGGTTGGGCGGCGGTTTTGCTTATAAGAAGTTTAGGACTTATTTGAGCGAGAAGAAGCTGCGTAAGGAACGTCGCCAGCGCGATGCGGCCGCTTCCCAAAAGGAGCAGAAAGCCCGTGCTGTTCGTAATGGAGCTGCTGCAAAGTCCCGGAAACCGCCACGCAAACGAAAGAAAGCCGCAACGAAGTCGAAGCCAGCAGAGTAAGATTCGTTGTAGCTACTCGATCAGGAGCAGTCAGTTCGCCGCGGCAGCCTTGGCGCGAGCTCGCTGATTACATTCGGCGCGCAAAGCTTTCATCTCAGTGCGCAGCACCGCCATTCGCGCAGCAACGCCTTTGTATTTCTTCGTGACCCCTGTGACTTCCCGGTGGACCGCGCCCTGGCTGACAAGGCCCTGAAGCTTTTCATACGCACGCAAACGCAGCATCTCTTCGCCTCCACTGGCGGCATTTCGTTCCCGAAGATTAAGCAGGATGATGTCGAACAAGGGCTTGAATTCAAACGACGCCTTGGTGGAAAGCACGACAACTAGCTCCTCCGTAATGTTGTCGGGCATACGCCGTGTGAAAGAGATACCACGTTTTTTAGCCATTAAAGACTATAGGCGAGATCGGGGAAATAGCCACCGAGGTCGACTGCCACTGCAGAGGACCTGAAATCATGCATCATGAGCAGCTTACGATCGCGCGGCAACGCGGTGCCGGAGCTGAAGAAATGGGCGTTCGATTGTGAGAAAGAGAATAGTGGCGACGAAGTAGACGCAGAGTTCGACGCCGACAAGAGCGAGCGCAGATGTTGGCTGGATGTTGTGAGACGAACAGAATTGTTCGACCCCGTTAATAACCAGTTTCTGAATCAGGTAGGCGCTGTAAGCGATGCTGGTGATAAAAGCGGCGCCGGGAATCGCAACTCGACACAGCGGGAGCCGTGGGCTGACCGCACAAACAAGAAGCGCGGCCATGCCAATAGCGATAAGTGGAAATTGCCAGACGCATGCAGCGACGGTGAGGGTATCGGTTTCCAGCGCGACGCCGAACACGAGCGGATCTAGCCGGGTCCAGGTTGGATAATAGATCCACGCTTGGAAGCCGCGGAATGATACGCCGCCGCCATCAACTGATGGATTCTGTGCAGCCAGAAAAGCGCGTAAGGCCATTCCGCCGAGGACGATCAGGCATGGAACGATGATGGCTGCGCGCGGGCGGCGAAAGAGAAAGAGCAATAGAAAAGGTAGCGCGAGATAGAATTGGTCTTCGACCGCGAGCGACCAGGCATGTGAGAAAGCTGTTCCACCATGAAGCGCGATGTTTTGCACCGATAATAGAAATTTCCAGAGCGGTTGTGACATTTCGGAATACTCGCGCCACGACGGCAACAAGAAATAAATCGCAAGGACCACGAAGTAGGCTGGCATGATTCTTAACGCGCGCCGGGTGAAGAATCGGCCGAGATTGATGCGCTGATCGCGCGTAAGCGGGGCGAGCAATTGGCCGCCGATCAAATAACCGCTAAGGACAAAGAAAAGATCGACTCCGATCCAGCCGAAGCGGTCCACGCGGCCGGGCAGTTTGAATCCGAAAAGCGCGGCGTGATAAATGACGACTACGATGATCGCAAGCGCACGCAGGAGATCGAGGCCTGGCTGGCGTTCGCGATTTCGAAAGCGCGGATCAATAGCCGTTTCAGTCACAAAATCTTGGTACCCTCACCTCCATCCTCTCCCGAACAAGGGAGAGGCGAAAAAATGCCGGGCGGAAGTAGACGTTAAAAAATGAATCGACCGAAAGCTCATCAATAATAGTTCGGCGATTGCGCTGAAATCTTTCAGTGATTTGCGCTGAATCGATTAAATTGAAACGCGAACGAGTATGGAAGAGAATGGACTACCCAAACTGGACAATGTCATTTTTGGCGAAATCCAGGTCCTCCTCGCTGAGAAACGAACCGCGCTGGCTGCCCTGCGCACCGGTATCGCTGTGTTCGCGTTGCCTCTGTCCGTGCTGAGCGCGCTCATCGCGACCTCGCGCTATTACAGCATCGAGAAAGTGATGCCCCTCCTAGCGCCGCTGATGCTCCTGAACCTGGGTCTGGTCGTGCTGGGCACATGGCTGGTCTTTCGTTCCATCCACCGGATTCGCCATTTCGAACATCGGATCCGTGAGCTCAGCGAGAAATACCGGTCAATTGCGCAATTCATAGAATAGCGCAGCCGACACGACTGCCACTACAGAAGGGCCGGCTATCTCCTGGTAAGTGGTCTGGGTAATGCGCGCCAAGTGGCCTACCACAGATTTAAACTCAGCTACAGTGACCGCGGTCAAAAACAGCAATCATATGAAGAAGAACCACACAATAGTTGTACGCAGATTGATTGGCTTTGGCGCGATTACATTCGCCACGTTGCTTTTTTCGCAACCAGTCCTGACCTGGGCCCAGACCCATTCGCCCGCGACGAAGGAAGCGTTGCAAAATACCGGTTCACTGCGCGACGGACAGCACGACTTCGATTTCGCCTTCGGCAATTGGAAATTTCATCTAAAAAAACTGGAGCATCCTCTCACCGGCTCCAACACGTGGATCGAGCTCAACGGTCATTCGAGCTGTCGAAAAGTTTGGGATGGCGCGAATTTTGATGAGGTCGAGGTCTACAGCGCAGACAGGAAGACGCACATCCAGGGGATGACCGTGCGGCTTTATAATCCTGAATCCCATCAGTGGAGTCTTTACTGGGGCAACGCGGCCAAAGGCGTGCTGAGTCTGCCGGCTGTGGTTGGCGAGTTTAAGAATGGACGCGGCGAATTTTACGATCAGGAGGATTACAACGGTCGAATGATCCTGGTTCGATATGCGTGGTCCGATATCACGCCGACGTCGGCGCACTTCGAACAGTCGTTTTCAACCGACGGCGGAAAGACCTGGGAAACGAACTGGATCTCCGATCAGACTCGAGAGAAACCGCAGAAGATTGGCAGTCAGCGAACCTCACTGAATGATGGCAGGCGGAGCGCCTGCCCTACAATCATTCGCCTAGAACATCGCGGCGGTTCCGTGCGCAGGCGACATCCGCCTCAGGCGGACCACTTGCCGCGGTTAGCGACACGCGGCTACAGCGCACAGCCTGGAAGAGGCGTCTGACACAGACGCCCTACAATAACCGCGCCCTGATGCGAATTTGCGCGACATCGCACGTGCAATAGGATCGCCCGTGCGCGGATTCCGCTGGGTTTGTTCTATTTTGCTGATGACAACCGGTGTGGTCGTGCTTCTGGTCGTTGTAAGCGCCTGCGTCAAACAGCGTCCGACAGGCGGATTGTCGAAGTTGAAGCCGTGCCGGTTGCCTGGCATCGGCGAGGAACTGCTTTGCGGGAAGCTGACGGTTTTTGAAAACCGAGAAACGCGCACCGGTCGAACGATCGAACTAAACATCGTCGTTCTGCCTGCGGTTAATCAAAAGACGAAAGCGGAGCCCGTATTCAATCTGGCGGGCGGTCCGGGCGCATCGTCTGTAAACGCCGCGGGATTCTACGCCGGGCCGGGCAAAGAGTATCGCCGCAAGCACGATGTGGTGTGCGTCGATCAACGCGGGACTGGGGAATCAAATCGCCTTGCAATTTGGCGGGCGAAAACAGCGAGCTATTACCTCAGCGAGATGTTCCCAATCGATTACGTCAAGAGAATGCGTCACGCGCTCGAGCAGCGCGCGGACCTGACGAAATACACAACCTCCATTGCGATGGATGATCTGGACGAAGTGCGCGCGTGGCTCGGTTATGACAGGATCAATCTTTTCGGAGAATCGTATGGAACGCAGGCGGCGCTGGTTTACATGCGGCGGCATCCGGAGCACGTGCACAGCGCAATTCTGCTGGGTGTCGCGCCGACTGATTTGAAAATGCCGTTACACCATTCCGAGTCTGCAGCGCGCGCAATGGACCTACTCTTAGGCGAATGCGAACGGGACGCGAAGTGTAACGCGGCTTTCCCGCAAATTCGCGATGACTGGAAGAATGTACTGGCGCAGTTGGAGAAACAGCCTGCGCATGTGGAATATTCTCCGCCTGGCAAATCCGCAGCGCCGACAACAGTCGAAATTCAGCGCGGTGTGTTTGCGGAGAAGATCAGGAGCTGGATGTACGACCGCGACAAAGGGGCCCGGATTCCCCTGATTGTTCACCATGCGGCAGGTGGCGATTTCGCGCTGTTTCTTCAGCAAGCAATTGCGCCGTCGATCCCTGATTTCCTGGCGGATGGGATGTATTTGTCGGTCACGTGCGCGGAAGACGTCCCATTCATTAATCATGAGGAAGCGGCGCGGCTCAATGGGAATAATCCGTTCGGGGACTATCGCGTGTCCCAGCAAACGCGCGCCTGCGGGATGTGGCCGCGCGGTGAGATTCCCGCCGATTTTCTCGAGCCTGTTCGCTCAATCGCGCCGGTGCTGATTTTTTCCGGAAACATGGACCCGGTCACGCCGCCAAAGTACGGAGAAGAGGTGGCCAGGCATTTGCCCAACAGCAGACATGTCATTATTCCGGAGGCCGGTCACGGTGTAGATGGGCTGACGGATCCTGGTTGTATCGATCGGATCGCAATCGAATTTTTAGAAAAAGGCGATGCGAAAAATCTTGATGTGAGCTGTGTTGAGCGAATGGCGCCGCCGCCATTCGTGATTAAGTAGCGCAGCCAAAAAAAGTCAGAATTAGGAATTAAGAAGGAAGAAGTTCCTGGTTTCCTGATTCATTTCCCTATCGTGTGCGCCAGTGGCGGAGAACGCGATGGCGGGAAGTGGCGGTGGCATGGGCACGGGTGGTGACGATTAATTCGCGGCCACCCAACGTTGCAAGCGCGATTTGGATGGCGCTTTTGGAAAGACCGGTGGCGTCGGCGATTGTTCGTACACTGGCAACGACCGGTTTCCACTTCTTTCGCACGGCCTGACCGTAAAGGTACAGATAAACCAGATAAGCGGCCGGCTTTTGATCGTGACCGATCAAATCGCGCATCAGGACATCGAGAACGTAATCGTCGACGGAAACGGTTTCGCGAAATTGGGGCATGGCGCCTCGTGCAGCACAATATGCGCTATACCGATAAACGGACAGCAGTTTCTTACGAGAATGAA
>QHPC01000118.1 GCA_003218915.1 Verrucomicrobiota bacterium | reverse complement strand
GCCCAGTCGCAGATGATAGCTTTGCAAAAAAAGCACGACTTCAAATCCTTCGCGATACAGCGACGTGAATCCAAGCAGGACCAATCCGAACCAGAGGCGCGACCGGGAGATCTCGGCGGCGCGCGCATTTTCGAGCAATGCCTTGCGGCGGCGATTGTGAGCGCGAATCCAGCCGCCCCAATAGATCTTGTGAAAGAACCAGTTCATGATGACCAGCAACACGATGACAGCCAGCAAGCCGGTAGCGGCTTGCAAATCGAGTGCCGACATGTTGTCGCTGAGCGAGCCTACGATGCGCACTGCGATGAACCACGTGATCAAACTGGCGATAAACGCAACGCCCGCGCCGAGCGCAACTGGTCGGCGATGGGTGCGTTTAGCGCCTGTCATGCTCGCAGTGATCGCTGCCAGAACCAGAATGCATTCCAGCCCCTCGCGAAAGACGAGAATCCCAATGTCCAGAAATGCCACGGTAGGGCTGGTGTTGGGGCGCATCGGATCGGGCGCGCCGCGTGCGGTAATTCCCTGCCACACCAGCATCGCCACCACGCAAAGTGCAGCTACAACGATGCCGATGCGCAAAGCAGGCTTCATTTCCGCTCAAAGTTTATCACAAGGCGGCGTCGCTGCTGCCGTTGGATTGCTTTTTTTTAGCGGCTGCTTGCGGCGCGTAATCGGTTTTGGCCAATCATTTGCCGTTAATATCTTGGCGACTTACGGTGACCCCTCGTGCCGGAATATGTTTTGGGTCACCATCTTAAGGGCGAAGGGAAGCGACTCGCGTTGATGTCGGAATTGCTCGATCCAATGCATCGCCGATATCTTCAATCGCTCGGCGTCGTTAAATCAGGTGCAAGAACACTGGAAGTTGGCTGCGGCAACGGCTCGATTTCGGCTTGGCTGGCACGGCAGGTCGCTCCAGATGGCCGAGCCATAGCAGTCGACCTCGATCTTTCGCTGGTCGATGTGCATTTGCTGAATTTGGAGTTTTGCAAGGCTGATATCATGGCCGGGCCAGTCGAGCCTGGCAGCTTCGATCTCGTAACGGCTCGTGCAGTGCTTCACCATGTTGCCGACTCCGAAAAAGCGATCGCGAATCTCGTTGCAAGCTTGCGACCTGCAGGCGCCATCCTATTGATCGAACCGGATTTCCTTCCGGTCGCGATCGCCGAGCCGCCGGAGGTGCGTGCGTTCTGGAGTGGTTGGCTTGCATGGTCACGTGAGCAAGCAATTGATTATCAAATCGGTCGCACTCTGGCGTCGAGATTGGCAGCCTTAGGACTCGAGCGAATCGATGGCACTGCAGAAACCGCGATGTACAACGGGACCAGTTTGTGGGCAGATTATTGGACACTCACAGTCAAAGAACTTCGCGAGGACTTGATGAGCTCTGGCAAACTAAGCAACGCATTGGTTGACACTTTTCTGGGCTATTGCGCCGATCCCGCTTGGTGGACGCAAACGATCGCCTTCACCGCAGTTCACGGTTACGCCCCTGGCCACTGAGTAAATAGTTCTCCTCCGCCTACTGTGTCGCTGACGTATAAGGGGCGAAAAGACCGAAATGCCCAGCGGGCACTGTTGTGATTTGCGGTGAAACGAGTAATTTCCCGCGGTGCAACGAGCCCGGGGTTTTACGTTAATCGAGATTGCTCTCGCTATCTTCATCCTGTTGTTAATACTGGTATTGGCAGTGCCCAGCTTTAGCGGCGTGATAGCCAACAGGCGGCTGAAGCAATCGCTGGATGAGTTCAACAACCTTGTGCGTCAGGCGCAGACGCTAAGCGTCACCGAGCGCCGTCCTTACTTGATCGTTTGGGGTAAGAACAATGTCATGGTGCGGCCGGAAGCTTTTGGAGAAGATGAGGAAGCCAAAGCAAAGGCTGAGTTCCGTCCCAGCAGGGGAAGCGCGCTAAAACTCTCGCTTCCGGTGGCGTTGGCGGAAAAATATCCAGCCGAATGGATTTTCTGGCCATCGGGTACATGCGAACCGGCAATCGTCCGCTTTCAAGGTCCCGCCGGTTCATGGACGGCAAATTACTCGCCGCTAACGGGACGTCCGGAGATTACGAGTTATGCAGTCCGATGATGTTTCGTTAAAGCGTTTAAGCGTTACACCGTTAAAGCGGGCGAAGTCGAACCGCTTCAACGCTTCAACACTTCAACGCCTCAACGCGTTTGCCCTGTACGAGGTTCTTCTTGGCATCACGATTTTCGCGCTCGGCGTCATCGCGCTTGGACACGCGGTCGAGAATTGCCTCAATGCGAGCACGATCAACGCCGAAGAAGGCGTGGTGCGACAGATTTTGGCGAATCGCATGGCAGAAATTCAGGCCACGAAAAGTGTTCCTGATGATTCCAAGGAATTCAAGGTCGACACCAATTACGGAGGCATAAAGGTTGTCCAAAAAGCCACGGCAGCGGAACTGACAGAACCGGATAATACGCTTCTCAACGGAATCTACCTTGTCACTTTGACGGCTCAGTGGCAGCAGGGCGGTGTTCCCCAGTCAAAACAGGTTCAGTTTTATGTTTACCGTCCAGGGTAAGAGAGGATCTGTTCGCATCGTTGGTTTCACGTTGCTCGAAATCATGCTTGCGGTGGGAATCCTCGGGCTGATGTCGCTGGCGATTTTTCGTTTTGTGCAAGCGAACATGACGGCGCTGCGCCTGTCATCAGATACCGCCGCTAGCGATTCGCAGTATGACGGACTGCGCGATCTTCTGACATCCGAGTGGCAAAGTCTCGCTTCCGTCACGTCGAAAATGTACGGGGAACCGTTCAAGCTTAATGAACGGGAGCGTGATTGGGTACGTTGGAATTCCGGTGCGGGTCCTGGACTCCTGACTCGCTACGCGCCGGGTGACTTTACAGTTACGCTGCGGTTGCAACCGGAAAACGACAAGAGCGATCGGCTCGACCTCGGCTTCTTGCGAAAACTGAAGAACGCTCCCGATGTTGGAGAAGGGCACGAGACGTGGGTGCCGCTAATTAAGAATGTGAGCAGTCTCCAGATCAGTTACTTCAATCCAAACTTGAACACGTGGATCGATCGGTGGTCAAACACGTCCCAGATGCCATGGCTGGTGAAAGTGACCATCGGGCGCGGTGATTCACCAGTGCCTTGGGAAGCGATTATTCCGTTGAAGCGGACGCCGTTTTGAGAATGAAGGCTCCAAATTCGAAATTGCACGGTGGCGCGGCGCTAATGCTTGCGCTTTGGGCCTTGTTCTTACTCAGCGCAATGGTCATTTCCTGGGCGCTGGATATTAATTCGCGCCTAGCGGTTTCCGGCAATGCAAGCCGCGTTTTGGACGCTGAAGCGATGGCCTCTTCGGGCGCAGAGGTCGCGCTTGCGCTGCCTCCGGACAAGGCGGCTAGCTCGCCAAACTTGCACAGACAAATAGGCAATCGGGAAGGTTACGACGTCCAAATAGTTGGTGAGTGTGGTCGATTGAATTTGAACTTGCTCGCGCCTGGA
>QHPC01000117.1:6663-10874 GCA_003218915.1 Verrucomicrobiota bacterium | reverse complement strand
GAAGGATTTTTCCCAATCTTATCGCTGTAGTCCTAGTCGCCACCTTCTGTCCTGCGGTATTGGCGAACGAAACGTACAGGTTCAATCCCTCAGGCTCGACGATCGGTTTCAGTGTGCACCAATTCCTGGGAACCACGCATGGAAAGTTCACGAAGTTCAATGGCAAGATCGACGTCGACCGCGAGCGTCCGGAGAATTCCTCGGTGACGGCGCAGATCGACGTGCGCAGCATCGACACACGGATCAAAAAGCGAGACGATCATCTGCGTAGCGCGGAATTTTTTAACGTCGAAAAATTTTCTCAGATCGCATTCAAAAGCCGGAGCGTAAAACAGGCGGGCCCGCAAAGCGGCGACATTCTTGGCGATCTCACCATTCACGGCGTGACCAAGCCGGTTACGCTTCATGTGAAATTGGTTACGCCGCTTAACGAGACGAACCGGACGCGCTGGGCCGTGACAGTCGATCCCATCACGCGCCGTGATTTTAACCTGATGTTTGCGCCCGCAGCCGAGTCAGTCTCGGGCATCAGCCAGACAGTCGCGATCAACATCGAGATCGAAGCGAAGCGCGCAGAGTGAGAGGCGCATGATTTCAAGCATGGTCAGCGTGAGCGAAACGCAGCGAAGTCGAAGGACCTCGTGGAAATTCCCTCGGCTGTACCGCGGGATTGACTCGTTCGCCTCCCGACTCTCTCGCCGCTACCCTCGCGGCACAACCGTCTATGTCGCTCGTCCCACTCGGACACAGTCCTCCGCGCATTTCAGCAGCTTCAAAACGCTGCCATTCCCGGTGTAATTGAGCTCGCGCCGGCTTACACAAGCGTCACAGTTTTCTTCAACCCGATCACCGTTGCCAAGGCGACTGAAACATCGGGCGAGGTGTTCGATTGGTTGGTGACGCGCATTCGCGCTGCTGTAGCCGCGGGCGCTGACCGCGTCAAGCACCGCGCAGCTACGCAACGCCGTGTACGCTTGGTAGAAATTCCGGTCTGCTACGATCGCGAATTCGCGCTCGATATCGATGATGTTGCGCGACGCGCGGCCATCTCGCCAGATGAAGTCATCCGTCTTCACAGCGCGGCTGAGTATCGTGTCGCCTGCATAGGGTTTGTTCCTGGATTTCCATTTCTGGCTGGTCTTCCGAAGGAGCTGGCCACGCCGCGACGCGACGTACCGCGAAAACAAATTCCACCCGGTTCTGTCGGGATTGGTGGCGCCCAAACGGGAATTTATCCGCTACGTTCCCCCGGCGGCTGGAATCTCATCGGTCGCACACCATTGCGCTTGTTCGATCCTCAGAAAAATCCACCAGCACTTTTGCGCGCCGGCGAGCGTGTGCGTTTTCACAAGATCACGCGCGATGAATTTGAGGCACTAACTCAATGAAGCATTGTCATCCCGAGCAAAGCGAGGGACCTCCCAGACGGAGTAGCCGACACACAAGCGAATCAGCGTGATCAATCAATCTGTGTGAGATCCTTCACTTCGTTCAGGATGACAACGCGATGAGTGTGATTGTTGAGCGAGCCGGTTTTCTTACGTCTGTGCAGGATCTTGGCCGCACGGGCTTTCGCGAGTTTGGTGTCTCGTTAGGCGGCGCGCTCGATTGCTTCGGGTTGCGTGTGGCGAATCTTCTGGTCGGCAACGATGAAGGTGCGGCGGGACTCGAGATCACCCTGGGTGGTTTGCAACTGCGCTTTGAGGACGAACGTGTCGTCGCATGGTGCGGTGCTGGTTTCGATGTGCGCATCGGATCGAGAACATTGCCGGCTGGCCACGCTGGTTTGGTTAGTGCAGCCGAAAAATTGAAAATCGGCGGGCCCAAGGTCGGTTGTCGATCCTGGCTATCAATTTCCGGCGGAATTCATGTTAAGCCTGTTCTCGGAAGTCGCTCGACCGACTTGCGAGGCGGTTTCGGAGGATTTGAAGGTCGCTCGTTACGCGATGGGGATGTTCTTCCGCTCGGTATGTGGCCGGGGTCGCCGACCCCGGCTACAGGTGTTTCCTCGTGGACGGCGTCACACGATTGGGTAAGTCCGGCAAAGCCCAAACCAATTTTGCGTTTCATTCGCGGCATCGATTGGTCCCGATTTAACGATGTAACAATTCATCGATTCACGGACCAGAAATTCGCCGTTTCACCCGATTCCGATCGCATGGGCGTGCGTCTTGAAGGTCCGGAACTGAAGCGCATCGATGAGAGCGATCTGATCTCCGAAGCAGTGGCTCCGGGTACAATCCAGGTTCCGCCAAGCGGAAAGCCGATTTTACTTTTGAGAGATTGCCAAACCATCGGTGGTTACCCGAAAATGGCGCACGTGATCACTGTTGATCTCGGCGTTGCAGCACAACTGCGCGCCGGCGATCGCGTCCGTTTTTCCGAAGTCTCGCTTACTGACGCGCACCTGCTTTTGCTTGAGCGCGGGCGTGAATTCGAGCGTTTCCGCGTCGGTATTAACCTCCAACGTTCATGAGATTATCAATCGATCTGAACGCCGATCTCGGGGAAGGAGCAGGACACGATGAGGAACTGTTCGAGCTCATTAGCTCGGCGAATATCGCGACCGGTTTTCACGCCGGCGATTCCGATTCGATGCACGCTGCAGTTTCTGCGGCGAAAAAGCACGGGGTCGCTGTCGGAGCGCATCCAAGTTTTTTCGATCGCGAAAATTTCGGACGCAAAGAACTAAAGGTAAGTAATCAGGAAGTGTTCGACGCCGTGGTTTATCAGCTTGGAGTTTTTCAAGCGATCGCCTCCGCCGTGGGCGTGCAACCGAGCCATGTCAAACCGCACGGTGCTCTCTATAACATGGCGGTGCGCGACGACAAACTGGCCGATGCGATTGTGCGAGCTATCCAATCGGTCGATCCGAAGTTAATTCTCTTTGCGCCTGACAACACCGAACTCGCCCGCGCCGGCGAAGCGCATGGGCTGCAAGTCGCGCGCGAAATTTTCGCCGATCGTAATTACCTTAATGACGGCTGGCTGGTTCCACGCATCCGGCCGGATGCATTGCTTCATGATCCAAAAGAAGCTGCCCAGCGGGTGCTGCGGATGTTGCGCGAAGGCAAAGTGCGCTCGGTGGAAGGCCGCGACGTCGAGGTGTGCGGCGAAACGATTTGCGTGCATGGCGATACGCCCGGTGCGGTTGAGTTCGCGCGTGAATTGCGCTCACGGCTGGAGCACGAAGGCGTGAGAATCAGTGCGCCAAAGAGAATGACGAAATCCGAATTCCGAATGCCGACGGAATGATCTAATCTCGAATGACGAATTTAACGCCTCGGCCCGGTCGACGATCATTTCGGGCTTCGTCATTTTCGATTTCGTTCGTCATTCGACATTCGGGCTTCGTCATTCATTCGTGAGAAACACTGCCGCCAGCCACCAACCGACTGGTCTCGTTCGCGCACTGGGACCGATCGACGCCACCATGATCGTGATGGGGTCGATGATCGGCTCGGGGATTTTTATCACATCGGCGGAATCGTCGCAGCTGAGCGGCGCGCCAGGGTGGTTGCTTCTTGCATGGGGTATCGCCGGCTTGCTAACGATCACCGGCGCGTTGTGCTGCTCGGAACTCGCGACCATGATGCCGCGCGCTGGCGGCGTTTACGTTTTCTTGCGCGAAGCATATGGGAAATCCATTGGGTTTTTGTACGGCTGGACTCTGTTTCTCGTTATTCAAACTGGGACCATCGCTGCTGTGGCGATTGCATTTGCAAAATTTCTTGGTGTTTTTGCCGCGGCAGTTTCGCCGGATAATTATCTGGTTGCGCCAATTTCATTCGGCAGCTATGCGATCAGCCTTTCCACCGAACAATTAGTCGCGATTTGCTTGATCGCGTTGCTGACTTGGACGAACACGCGCGGGCTTGAAGTAGGAAAGGTTGTCCAAAACACGTTCACGTTTGCAAAAACGGCCGCGCTAGCCGCCGTAGTCGTAATCGGCCTGTCGTTAGGCTGGAACGCCAATTCTGCCGCGCTGCAATCGGCCTGGTGGGACTCATGGGCAAATGGCTGGAGCCCGCAGACCGTCCAGCCAGGCTTTACATTTGTCGGCGGTCTCGCCCTGGTGCTGTTATTTGGAAAGTCGATGGTCGATCCGCTCTTCGCGCAAACCGCCTGGACGAACGTCACGTTCATTGGCAGCGAAATACGCGATCCCGGAAAAAATCTTGTACGGGCGCTGGTGATTGGCTGCGCCAGCG
>QHPC01000117.1:0-6642 GCA_003218915.1 Verrucomicrobiota bacterium | reverse complement strand
TTCCATTTTCGGTCGTCCCGGTGCGATGTGCATGGCAGCAGCAATCATGATTTCTACCTTCGGCTGCAACAACGGCCTGATACTTTCCGGAGCTCGCGTTTACTATGCGATGGCGCGCGACCGTCTGTTCTTTAAGAAAGTCGGAACAACCAATCGCTTCCACGTTCCAGCTGCGGCCTTGGTGGCGCAGGGAATCTGGACCGTGTTCCTGACCCTGCCGCGCACGGTGACATTCGATCCCGCGACACAGCAGGTCACGTACGGAAACGTTTACAACCAACTGCTCGAGTACATCGTGTCAGCCGATTTGCTTTTTTACATCCTAATGGTTGTCGCCGTAATGATTTTGCGACGAACAAAGCCCGATGCTGGTCGCCCATATCGCACCTGGGGTTATCCGTTCGTACCGATCATCTCGGCCCTGCTTGCTGGCTTATTGATCGTGGATCTTGGCTTTCTCGCGCCTGCAACTTCGGGAATAGGGATCCTCATCGTGTTGACCGGCGTGCCGGCGTACTTCTTCTGGCGAAAGTTCGGTGCCCACGAAATGAATCCAATTGATGTTTGAGACGCGAAATCTTTTTGTATGCCTGCAAAATCGAAGAAACAGCAAATGGCCGCTGGCGCGGCGCTTGCGGCCAAGCGCGGAAAGCGCTCGAAGTCGTCCCTGAAAGGCGCTTCGCGAGGGATGTACAAATCGATGAGCAAAGCGGAGCTGCGCCGGATGGCCAAGACAAAGCGCAAAGGGAAACCGACAAAGAAGAAGCGGCGTTAAGAATTTAGCCGAAGCCTCCGAGACGGCCACAACGCTCAGCCCTTCTGCATTATCTCGATCACGTCTTTCAGCGGCTCCGCGCTTACCTTGCTGGCCCCTGTAAAAGGGTGATCCAGGACATAGATCAAAAACAAAATCATCGTGATCGTTACCGTAAGCGACGCTGCAATCAGGTATTGCGCCCTGATGTTCTTCATTCCGAAGAAGTAGGTGTACGAAATACTGATTACGCTTCCAACAAGTAGGACCAACCAGACAACGGATGGCACGGTGTTGTTCCCCGCAAATATTCTGAGTCGACGATACTCAGCGAGGTCATTTAACCGCTTTAATGCTTCGGCGTAGATCTCGCTGTTGGGAACCGATTTCTCATCGACCTGATAGAATACCGTTAGGAGCTTTTCCATTTCCGGGGTGGAATGGAGGCTTACCTCACCCTGTGACATCCTCTTCAGTTCATCGTTATACACCGAAGTGACATAATCCATTAGTGTTTGCCGTATCGTTTCACCCGCCGGGTTGGGGAATACGCTTGTGATGTGATAAATGTCAGCGACCTCATTAGCTTCCAGTTGGAGGTTCTTTGTGGCGTCGTCGTACCCGCTCCACGTAACAAAAACCACAAACGCGAGCAGGACACCGTAAAACAGTCCGAAGGCATTGAAGATGATCGCAGCTACTTCGTGATTCTCCTTTAGGACATCCGCCGAATACTTCCTGCGCACCAGGTAAAGGCCCGCCAGGGCGAACGAGGTCGTAATCGCCGAGACGATAAAAAACGAAATCGGCGACGGTAAGTTAAGTAAGAATTGCACAGCCCCTTCTAACTTCTCGCCAAAATATTGACAAATTGTCGAGAGAAAAGAATCGAACTTACGGATGGAGCGCCTCAAACTGCGCGCACATTATGAAGACAATTTTCCTTTTCGGTATTGTATCAATTGTCCTTTGCGCCCGCGGTCTGGCTCAGGAGACGTTTCCGGGTGGAATCGTTTATGGCCCCAAGGCTGCGTTCAAGATCGACGCGCCGGCAGGCTGGGTTCTCGATAACAGCGCCGGAGCCGAGCAGGGATTGCCATGCGTTCTCTATCCAAAAGGATCTACCTGGTCCGATGCGAACGCGATCATGTACGCCAAGATCGCAGGCACAGATTACGAGGACGTTCGAAAGTTTGTCGCCATGGCAATCCAGCAGATGGAAAAAGTGCACGGCAAACCGAAAGAGAAAGTCGACTCGGGGAAAACGGGCGACGGGCAGCCGTATTTCATCAACGAATATCCAGCCACCAAGTCGTATTCGCAGTGGGAGCGCGTCGCCTACATCCAATTGCCCAAGGCAGTCGCTTACATCGTATTCTCGGCACGAGACGAAGCGAGCTATCGCAAAAATTTTCCAGTGCTTAAATTGTTCGCTTAGATGAAAGTCGAAGGCGATCACAAACAACATTAATCGCCCGTTGCGGAACAGCGTTGTTTTCAGAGCGCAGCCAGCGCGCGAAAGATGCGCAGTTCACCATAGTCATACTTGCCGTCGAGTAACGACCTCACGTCCGCAAGTTTTCCGTCGGGAACTTTTCGAAACGCGGACGCGATTTCCTCGCGTTGCACGGCGGTGAAGAACCGGTCGGACTTGAGGGATTCGCCTGATTTAATCGCGGCTTCGAGATGATCGTAAACGGTGCTTCGCACGAATCCGCGTGCACGGGAAATACCGCCCACTGATTCTCCGCCGCGAAAACGCCGAAGCGTTTCTCTCTGGCTAGGAACGCGTCGGCAAAATCCTTTAGCTTTTGCTCACCCACGCCGGGAATTCGGCGAAACTCGGACGCGGTGGTCGGATAATGTTTTGCCATTTCACGGAGCGAGACATCGGAGAAGATGACGTAGGCTGGCACGTTGCGTTGGTCCGCCACCTTGCGCCGCAGACCGCGCAAGCGCTCGAACAACACCTCGTCGCATTCGATCGTGCCCGCGCGAGCCTTTTGATCCCGCGCGACAACTTCGATCTGCTTGGTGAGTGTGATCGGCGTACGGTGGCGCAAGGCGTCGCGGCCAGCCGGCGTCAGACTTAAAGTCGCGAACTTTCCCGGGGCGGATTCGATGAGCCCCAGCCGCAACAACTCGCGCCCGATCGCCTGCCAGGCTTCACGTTTTAATTCGCGGCCAATCCCGTAAGTGGACAGCTCATTGTGGGTTCGTTGCCTGATCGCCTCCGTGTCTGCGCCGCGCAAAACATCCGCGATATGATTCACCCCAAATCCGAATCCGCTTTTCGCGTGGATACGATGGACGCAGGAGAGAAATTTCTGCGCCGGAATTGTGCCGTCGAACGTCTCGCGCGGAGTCAGGCAATTGTCGCATCCTTCACACGATGGCTTTGTAAACGTTTCGCCAAAGTATCCGAGCAAAGTCACGCGCCGGCAGTCGCGAGTCTCGGCGTAATGAACCATTTGTTGGAGTTGTGTCCGGGCGATTCGCGCTTCAGGCTCGCTCTTTTCGTCGATGAAGTGGAGTTGCTTGGCCACATCGCTCGCACTGAACAGCAGCACGCATTCACTTGGCAATCCGTCCCGGCCTGCGCGCCCTGTCTCCTGATAATAGCTCTCCAGATTTTTCGGGAGATCGTAATGTACCACGAACCGGACGTTGGGTTTGTTGATGCCCATGCCAAACGCGATTGTCGCAGTGACCACCCGAATGTCGTCGCGCAGGAACGCTTCCTGATTCTCCGTACGCTCGGAACTCGTTAGGCCAGCGTGGTACGGTTTCGCGCTTACTTCATCTTCGTTGAGATTTCGCGCCAGCGAGTCGGCACTCTTCCGACTCGCGCAGTAAACGATGCCGCTATCGTTAGGCCTGTTGCGAATGAACTCGAGTAACTGTTCGTAGGGCGCCGATTTTGGAACAACGCGGTAAGTGAGATTTGGCCGGTCAAAACTGGCGACATAACACCGCGGCTCCCTCAGCTTCAGTTGCTTCACGATATCGGCCCGCACCCGTTCGGTAGCCGTTGCAGTGAGCGCGATCATTGGCACGTCCGGAAAATGCGTCCGCAATTTCTTGAGCTCGCGATATTCCGGCCGGAAATCGTGTCCCCATTCGCTGATGCAATGCGCCTCGTCGATGGCGAACTGCGCGATGTTCCAGTTCAGCGCGCGCTCCAAAAATGTATCGAGCATCAACCGCTCCGGCGCGACGTAAAGCATCCGGTACTCACCCCGATGCAGCCCGCGCCAGCGAGCCGTGGCTTCGTGCCGATCCAGAGTTGAATTCAAGTAAGTGGCCGGGATTCCGCTGGTTTGCAGCGCATCCACCTGATCTTTCATGAGCGAAATGAGCGGCGAAACCACAATCGTAAGGCCCTGGCGTATCAAAGCCGGCAATTGAAAACAAAGGGACTTGCCGCCACCTGTTGGCATCAGCACAAACACATCACGCCCGGCCAGGGAATCGCCGATGATCTCGCGCTGCAGTGGCCGGAATTGGTCGTACCCGAAATGCTTCTTTAACGTCAGGGCCAGATCCATTTCTTTTTGTCCCTGTCGTCCGTTGCTGCAGCGAAATTCTTTTTTTAGCGAGGCGACTCGGTCGGGGACACGACCATTCATTTCTGCCGCTTCAGCCGGTAGCCGTCCTTGCGCGCGCCGTAGCCGCCGGCGTATTCAACCAATCCAACCCCTTTTTTCCAAACGATCTTTTTAAAATGACCGGAGGGATGGCTGGAATCGTAAACGCATAGATCGCCTTTTACGCTGATTGTCGTTTTCCATAGGCTATCTTCGTGGTTGAATTTACCGGTCACAATTCCGTATACGTCGCCCGGGTCGAATTCCGGCGGTTTGTCCAACGTGGAGATCTTCTTAACGCCAGCCTCATTGTCCTCTTCATTCAACAGAACGATTCGGTCATCTGTGACAATGAAATAATCCGGCCGGATTTCACGCTTCTGCGGCGCGCGCGATTTGAGATCGGTAAATTCGATTTTGAAAATCGCGCCCCACGGCATCTTGGCCACGCGCGTTGTAACGATTCGCGCAGTCAGCGGGATTTCGTCCTGCTGAATCTCGTCGCCCCATTCGGTTCCGCGAAATTTGGCGGACACCGGCTTGTCGTCGGATGCATCTAAAAATGGATTTGCCGCCTGAGCGGAAGCAGTCAGCAATATCGATACTGTGATTGTCGCGATCCGACAGGAGTTCATGTCGCAATGTTAGCGACCACGCGATTGACAGTGCACGCCCAATTTTCTTAAACTGGCGGCCTGAAACCCCTCCAGTTAGCTGGTCTGCGTACCTCCCTGCTGATCTCGACGCAGGTAATCGTTGATTTTTTGAAACGACGGACCGTTTCGATCCGTATTTAGCTTGTGAAAAATCGACACCACACACTTACAGGCATCCCAGTCGGGATCGCGTGGTGGTGCACTCAATCGTCTTTAGCGACACGGTCCAGCCTCTTATGAATCGAAAATGTGTTGGGTTTGTTGCAGTTTCACTTCTAGTTCTGTCAACGTCACAGGCGCAGGACGCGAAGATCGTCGCTGACAATCTCGAATTCAGTCGGGAGTTCTATGCGGATGTTCACTTCTCGGCCATAGCAGAATCGAAGCCTTCGTTCGGCTACCAGCGTTATCCGGATAACGGGCCAGAGCGCATTCAATGCGATCAAGGCACTTTTGCGCGCAAGCAACATGGAAAGCCGTGGCTGAAATCCCAGGATTGGGGCGAATCTGGCCGGCCCGTCGATAAACAAACGGCACAAAAACTGGACGGCTGGGTTCGGCTCGTCGACGCGGTGTTCAATTTTGCGCCAATCGAAGTGAAACTTGTTGACAAATCTGAGGCATACGGCAGCGCGCAATGGACCTTCGAAGCGCGCACGGAGAATCAAAAAGGTTTTCGGCTGGAATTCGCAAAGGCGCCATACGACAAGAATCCAAATGCGCTCTTGCATGATTTTGAAGGATCGCTGCGTCTCGGCAGCGGAAACTCTTCTCGTGCCGAGCGAGTCAAGTTCAGTTTCGGTTACTTGATCAGCGTCCAGGGCGGCTATGAACTGTCGGAACGCGCGTGGGAAGACTTGCAAACGCCGAGCGAGGAAAAGAACAAGCCGCTCGATTTGTCGAAGTTCGAGATGGGGCCGAAGCCAAACAGTGCTGAGGGTTTTCTCAATCGCGGTAGCGCACGTCGGTTCAATGGGGACAGAAACGGCGCAATCGCAGACTTCAGCCGCGCTGTTGAGCTCGACCCGAAATCTGTGTCGGCTATCTACAACCGCGGCATCACGAGGCTGCAGAAAGGCGATTACGAGGGGGCGATCACCGATTTAAGTCGCGCGATCGAGCTTAGCCCGAATACCGCCGATTATTACAATGACCGCGGTCTTGCCAAGCTGAGGAAGCAGGATAACGACGGCGCGCTTGCCGATTTCACGCGTGCGATCGCGCTCGACCCCAAGAGTGCGCTTGCCTACCGCAATCGCGCGGTGGCCAGGAATATCAAGAAAGACGCGGACGGGGCGATTGCCGATTACAATCGCGCGATTGAGCTGGATCCGAAAAATGCCAATGCCTTCAATAACCGCGGCAATATCAAGAAAGCCAAAGGCGATCTCGATGGAGCCATTGCCGATTTCACCAGCGCCATCGGACTCAACGACAAGCTCGCCATCGCGTATAAAAATCGCGGTGAAGCAAGACAGGCGAAAGGCGATGTAGCCGGAGCGAAGGATGATTTGAAACGTGCCGGTGAGCTAGACCCCGAGTTAATGAGCGACGAGGCCCGTGCTGCGGCGGAGAAATCACCATCGCCCGCGCCGCAAGCAACGCCAGCGGTCGAAGAGTCCGTAGCAGACCTTGTCAATCGCGG
>QHPC01000116.1 GCA_003218915.1 Verrucomicrobiota bacterium | reverse complement strand
ATCCGGAAGGCAACTTCTGATTTCTGCGTCGTGCGCACTCGGCCAGAATCCGTTCCCCTGCTTTATCCTGTGCAACGATCTGCTGAAGAGTTGTGCACTCCGGCGTGGAATATTCCGGGTGTGCGTGATCGTTGTAAAAGCGCGCGCCATTTGAAAGCACCAGATCGCTTTTGATTTCCTCGAAGCTGAGCGGGCGACGTTTATCGATCTCGTAATAGGCGGATTCGTCGGTGTCCTGAAGTAATTCTCGAGCTCGAAAGCCTCGCGCGTCGAGATGCGGGTCTTCCAGTTCGTAATCCCATTTCATCAGCGCACCGTTCTCGGTATAACGCCGGACCAGTTCGATCGACTCGGCTACGACATCGACAGTCTCCGCACCGCCGAGAGTGATGCCATATTCCGTCTCCAGCCCAAAGACGCGTTTCATCAGATCCTGCACTTTTCCGATGTCACTCAGCCAATGTACGAGTGGAGATCACGCTAAACCGGTGCGGCGCCGTGCTCATTTTCCCTTCGCAGGCATCAGATCACGCCAGAGGTTGCACGCGCTCGCGCGTCAGAGACCGGCCTGACAGGCGAAATTTTTACGACGTTCTCGGGATCGTAATCGATTAGCTTGAGCCAATCTTCGGTGATGTCGGTAGTTGGAAAAATATCGTTCTCCATGTACTCGGCGTTAAAGGCGAGCTGCAGGTCCGTTTCGCGAATTCCCTGCTCCTGTTGAGTGGCGATGGCTCGCTTAATCGCCATCGCTTTCGCACGCTCCACAATCGAGGCGATGATCGCCCCACTGATAAGATCGCTTCGATAAAGCGTCTCCTTGCGTCCACTGCGCAGCGTCACTTCCAGAAATTTGTTCTCGTCGCGGCGCGTAAACTGCCAGTCGACAAAGCGCTCGATCAGACGCTCAATCGATGCCCCCAGGCCATCGGCTTCCTTGGCAAGCACACCATCGTAAGGAAGCTCGTCTGTGAGATAGATGCGGTATATTTCCCGCGCGCCCTCTTTACCTGGCCGGTTAACTTTTATTTTTCGATCGATTCGGCCCGGGCGCAAAATTGCCGGGTCGATCAGATCGGCGCGATTGGAAGCAAGGATGATGACCACGTCGTTGAGCGAATCGATCCCATCCATCTCCGAGCAAAACAACTGTACCAGCGTGGAAAGAATGTTCGAATGACGCGATGCGCGGCGCGTGCCAAGAATCGATTCGGCCTCGTCGATAAATAGAAATGGCATGAAACCCTCGCCGCGTTTCTCGCGAGCAGTGGCAAAAATTTCGCGCACCATTCGTTCCGATTCGCCCACCCACATATTCAGAATCTCGGGACCCTTGACGTGCATGAAATATTCCTGCATCTCAGCGCCTGTTTTTTCACCAAGCTGCGTGGTCAAATTGTGAGCGGTCGCTTTGGCGATCAGCGTCTTCCTGCAACCCGCTGGAGCGTAAAGAGGCAAGCCCTTCGGGGTGGCATGCTGAAATTTTTGGAAAAGATCGGCGTGCAAAAGTGGGAGCTCGATCGCGTCCTTGATCGCTTGCAGCGCTGCATCCTGACCGCCGACCTTTTCCCACGGCAACTCGGGCACATTGTCCAGATAATGTTCGTGAGATTTAGTGCTCGAGAGCATTTCCAACGCCATCCGGTAGTTTGAGTCAACCCGGACTTCATCGCCTGATTTCAGGGTGGAGTCGGCAAGATCGGAGGAGCGCTGTAACACCATCGACTGCAACCCGTGCTCCGAACCGACTCGCAGCCGATCTTTGCCCAGGACTTCGGTGATTTTTGTTACCGGGCCCGCGGTTTCGAATCCTAAATCGCCAACGATCACGAACGCTTCGTTTACCAGGACGCGCGTCCCCTTTTTTAGTTTCGCAAGTGGAATGCGCGGATCGACGTTGCAGTAATAATCGGCGCCCCCCACGACGATGTGTGCCGTATCTTTCGAGGTGGCTCCGAGAAACGTGCCGATCCGGTTCGCAGGCGAAGTCACTTTTTTGACGACCTCCTCCAGCTTCTCGATCATTCGTCGCGCTTCGACCATCGTCTCCTGTTGGTCGGAAATCTGCGGGCGCAATTCCAACAGATCGCGGCGGACGGGATCGCCTGGAGGCAACGAGGCGATCACTTGATCAAATGAGTCGAGGAGATTGTCCGGACCCGAGTCCCCAACCCCGTCCTGAAGTCCCTCGCTGCGCTCGTCACTCATTTATGGTTTGGGTCAATCCGCCGAACCGTGTCTCATTATAGCGTTATCAGACGCATCCGCAATCTTCGACGTCACAATATACAAAATGTTCAACCATGATGTCGATCTCGTGTTGCGCAGAAGTCTCTTTTCCTCGTGCTCGGGCTCGCCTGCCGTCCTCTGTTGTTTGTCATTCCGAGCGGAGCGCAGCGCAGTCGAGGAATCTCTAGTTATCTCTCCGCATCGCCACGGTTTAATTAACAGCGAGAGATGTCTCGACTTCGCTCGACATGACACGAGTGGAGCGAACAGTTGCGACTGAACAGAGCAGCCTCTACAGTTTGTCCTTCCCGGGGAGTCTTAGCTCAATTGGTTAGAGCGCCGCCCTGTCACGGCGGAGGTTGCGGGTTCGAGCCCCGTAGACTCCGGATGGTTTTCTTTCGTTTATCACGATGCGGTCGACCATCGGGACCTGCTCCTTCTCCGCATCAAGGCGGCGTCGAATGACCACCGGCCGGCACCGACGATCAGCAGAAACAGCAGGCCGAGCCACATGGAGAAATCCGTACGCGCCTCGTGCATCATGCTCCAGAAACCATATCGCGGCAGTTTCATCAGCGAGAATCCCCAGAAACCATGACCCAAAAGCACGGGAATTTTGGTCGAGACAATCGCAACACTAATGTCGATCAGTAGCACGATGGCGGCCAGCCGGGTTAAGAATCCAACGATCAGCAGGGCGCCACAAACTACTTCGCATCCGCCGACGAACGGACCCATGATTTCCGGTGAGGGAATGCCAATTTTTGTGAAGCGTCCGGCGGCAAGATCTTCAGGATAAAGAAACTTCTGAATTCCTTCGGACAGAAAGACGCTGCCGGCCATAACTCGCACAAGAACTGTGGCCGCAGGCGCATCGGTGATGAAAAGTTCGCGCATGAGCTTTACATCTTCGGCGTAAACTGAGCGAGGTCGTAAATTCCCAATCGCTTTTCGATTCCAGCAACCTTGTCCACCACCTTCTCAAATCCGTCTTCGCCAAAAAGGTCGTCTTCTTTCTTCTCGAAATCCTCACCCAATGCATCGAACTCGTGCGGCGAAACGATCTTGCGAAACGCGGGAAAGAGAACCGTATCTTCGCGAGCCTCGTGCGGATTGTACATACGGATGAATTGCTGCATCGACGTGACAAGTTGTCCCCGCTCGGACTCATTCTTGAGCGATTGCAGGTTCGCAAAGCGCATTGTCACATCAGTGACCTGTCGCCCGGCCTGATGTTGGGTGCGCAGCACTTTTACCAGATCGACGAGCAGGTTGGCCTTTTCGAAACGCGGGAAGAGAAAACCTTCCTCAAGTTTCTCGTGGTAATCCTCAACAAAGCTGCGAATTATTCGCGCAGCGTCAGCGAGCGCTTCTGGTGGAAAATCCTGCTTCGCATCGATTCGCCGCAACGCTTCGCCATAAATCAAAAGCACGCGCTTCAAGACGCCATGCTCGCGCATCAAATCTTCAGGCGGCCCGACCCCGGCTTCCTTGCTCTCCTTGTCCTCGGCGCCGCGCAACGTTGCGGTCCCCGCCAGCACAGCGCCACTAAAAACGATACCGCTCCTGAGAAAAACTCTGCGAGTAGCAATGCGTTTGGCTTGATGTCGAAAAAAAGAGCGCCGAGTTTACCGCCGCATGATGTGGATCGACAGAATGCGGCTTTGATGACGAGCGAGTAGATAATCGACAAAATCACCAATAATTGAGTTCGGCTTGTTGCCTAGTTTCGTGACAACCCGGCAAATCAAAGTGTGGCTGCGTCCGTGCCATTCCAGATTGATCGCGCCATGCGCGCTTTCACCATGGATTTTGGCCCAGCCATGCGGACGACCCGGCCGCTGATGTTCCGTGGGAATCAAATCGAAGCGCCGGAGTTGCGGATCGGTCATGATCTTTTCCCGTAACGATCCGCGTCCGGTTGTAATGACTTGAATCACCGTTTGCATTTAGTTCGATGCTATTAGCCACTTCACCCTAACGAACGCAAACTAAAAAACGAAACCCACGGTCATCGGATTTACTCCAAGCCATTCTCCGTTGGCAGATGCCGAGGTTGCGACTAAAGAAGTGACCGAAACATGACGTGAACGTCAACGTATCCTTTTTCAGGGTGACGAAAGGCGCCCGGCAAAGTTCCCACAATTTTCATTCCGAGATCCTGCCAAAGTTTCACTGCCGCTTCATTCGTCGAAATGACGAAATTGAATTGCATCGCACGAAAACCGAGCCGGCGCGCCTCGTTCAGGCAATGCTCACCCAGCGCGCGGCCAATCCCCCGCCCGCGCGCGCTCTTTGCAACGATGAAAGCCGCATTCGCTACGTGCGCCCCGCCGCCCGCTTGATTCGGATGCACGGTGTAAGCCCCTACAATCGGTTTCTCCTGTTTTCCTCCAAATCCTAAGCGTTGCGCAGCAACGTAAGCATGCGCGCCAGATTGAAACCAATAAGCCAGTGCATCATTGCGTGAGATGTCTGGACTAATCGGATACGTCTCCTCTGCTGCGATCACCTCGTGAAAAATCTCCCAGATCGCGTCGCGATCCGCCTCAGTCGCTGCATAGATTCTCATCTTTCTCCCCTTTTCCCCAACGCGGGCTTGTGGCGGAGCGCGAGCCACGCACCGAGAGCAGCGAGTTTTTGGTCAACGCGCCAGGGAGCGTCGGTAAATCGGCCGAGTTCTTCTATCATCCGCCGCACATCATCAGTCGATTTTTCCAGTTCTACCGCCGCGTTGGCAAAGGCATCGCGCTCCAGGAGAATAGCCGTTCGAATTTTGTGCGCGTTCAAAGCCTGCTCGAGCGCCGAGCGAAACAGTTCACCTTCGAGCGCGTGCGCGCGAACGTGCGGATTCGCGATTGTTGCAGGATCGAGCTGGCTTCCAACCACCAGGGAAGCGTGCGTGATCGCGTAACCTTTCCTCTGATGTTCTGCGAGAAGTTTTGTGACCGATTGTTTTGTTACGCGATGCACGATATCCGTGCGCCGGTTTATCTTCTTCGCGTCCGTTTCAAGTTGTCCAAAGGTAGCGTGGTGGGGCTGGCGCGTATCGGGAAATTGCGGATCAGACAAATCGATCATCCGATTATCGCGCAGCACAGGCGAACCGACTGGACCCGTAAACAACACAACAGCTGCCCAACCGGATTTTACGCGAAAGCCCAGGGCTGCGGTTTCGGCCTTCACTTGCTTTGAAATGTAACAGGAACCGTCGCCGCCCATTCCTGGCCTGGGGCGGATTTCCACTGTCGAAGCGTGCTGAGTGCAGATTGATCGAGGACAATATTTCCAGTCGACTGGACGACCTGGACATTGATCACGTTTCCTCTGGCATTGAAAGTTAGCCTGAAGCGGCCCGACCACGCCGCGCCTCCACGAGCACGTACCTCGGAAGGAAATGCCGGCGCGGGTGCATAAACCAATCGTGGCTTCGGCGTCGGGCGAGGCGCGGGCGTCGGTGTAACAACAGCTCGGGCAAGCTCCGGCCATCGCGGTTTGGCGTCCGATGCAATTCCACCCAGCAACGACTCCACAGCAGTCGAAGGTCGAACCGTCGCTTTTTCACCGCCTGATGTCACAATACCGACAACTTCTCCCTTCTCGCTTACCACAGGCGAGCCGATCGAATTTGAAGAAATTGGACCTGCGATTTCCAGGCGATCGGGTTGCTGTGTCAGCACGGTCACATCGCGGGGGGCTCCATCAGTTCCGGCCAGGCCGCTGCCTACCGCTCCGACCCGCCGATAAGTTTCGAGATTTGGATTTTTGTTCAACATGAGAAATGGAACATATTTCACATCGGCTTGAAGAACAGCCAGGTCGAGCGTTGTGGAAGCTGCGAGGACCCCGCTCACATCATAAATTCTACCGTCAGCCATTTTCGCCACAGCGTTGGTCCCGCCTTCGATTGCATGTGCTGTTGAAATGAATCTGCCTTCGCCTGAAATGAAAAAAGCACTCTCGGTGCGTAGCAACTTGCCAGACGAATCAAACACCGTGATCCAAAAGACTGCCGGCTGGACGCTGTTCTCCAGTCGCGACAAATCGAGCGTTGGCCGCTCTCCGCCGCCTGCCTGTGCCCCCTGAATTGGCGACGACGATGGACTCGGAGATCGGACTGCACTTGAAACCGCAGACGGTGAAGGCGATTGCGCCACTGGTGATTCACCAACAATTTGATCCCTCGATTTTCGGCCGCATCCCGCCGTCGCAAAAATCGCCAGACAAAGCACGGTAAGCAGGAAAGGTCTCATTGGTGGCTATGCTCAGATAGTCTGAAATACAGAGCATAGTCCAATCAAGCCGACAAGAACGAGCGTGATGAAAATGAAGCGCCAAGCAATCGTGCGCCGTCAAATTCGACAAGCACGCGACGTCTAATGCCGCTTAAAGAACTGAACTGCTCACTCGTGTTTCTTGGCTGCGGTCTTTGTCTTAAACGTTCCCAAATTCCGGCGCTTTCCCGTTTTCGGATTTTTCTTTCGTGAGTACAGGCGATATTTACCGGACTTCAGTTTCCTGATCATGCTGTTTCGTTCCCCAACCTCATGACGTCGGCATTGGCGAGGCATTTGCACGCGCTCGCGCTACGCTGCAGTAACAAAGCGCAGCCAGAGCCGCGAGAATCGCCAAATCCAGCGCCAGGTGCGCCGGGAAACTCCAGTTCTGGCTCGCGTGACCGAAACAGCCGCACGTGATGTCAAGACCGCGAACTTT
>QHPC01000115.1 GCA_003218915.1 Verrucomicrobiota bacterium | reverse complement strand
ATAGCGCGCAATCACATCGGCCAGCACTTTCTCGTAAGCGTGTCCGATGTGCGGCGGCGAGTTCGTGTAATCGATCGCCGTGGTGATGAAAAATGTCTTCGGCATTTGTGGCACAAACTGCCGGACGAATCGTTGTAGGGCAACCCCGAAGGCTTTCGGGGCTGTCCTACAATCTCTGGGGAGCAGCTGCGTTATGACAACGCGCCTTCTTCTTTTTCGACTGGCGTTTGTGACAGTCGCGAGCGACGGTCACTCATGAACAATTGTCTCAAAATCCTGTTTTCGATCCTGACGGCCGCGATTTGCACAGTCGGTTTCGCGGCAGACAAGCCGAGTTGTCAAAAGACGGGTAAGAATTGCCCAATGAACGATAACAAGGCGTGTAATTGCGGAAAGAACTGCGATTGCGGTTAGTGAGCTGGATTATCTTGTTCTAAATTTACAGCACAGACGCCTGTCTCTAGGCGAAATGTCATGCGAGTCGCTCACAATTCGATCGATCGCAGTCGCAGCGCATTCACTATCACCGAAACCGAGCTGAAGCTCATCGCGGCGCCGGCAATCATCGGACTCAGGAGCAAACCAAAGAACGGGTAAAGCACACCGGCGGCAATAGGTACACCCAGTGCGTTGTAGATAAACGCGAAAAATAAATTCTGCCGGATATTTTGCATCACGGCGCGACTGACATGGATCGCTTTGACGATTCCCGTTAGGTCGCCTTTTACAAGCGTGATGCCGGCGCTCTCGATCGCGACGTCGGTGCCAGTCCCCATCGCAATTCCGACATCCGCCGCTGCAAGTGCTGGCGCGTCGTTGATCCCATCCCCAGCCATGGCAACAATCGCGCCTTTGGATTTGAGATCTTTAACGATTTCGATCTTTTCATCCGGCATTACTTCAGCTTTGAACTCATCAATGCCCAGTTCGCGCGCAACAGATTCAGCTGTCCGGAGATTGTCGCCTGTGCACATGATGATCTTCGGGTCCATTGCGTGAAGCTGACGGACGGCCTCCCTGGTTGTCGGTTTGATTGGATCCGCGATACCCAGAACGCCAGCGGCGTCTCCATTTACCGCGACCCAGACTGTGGTTTCTGCTTTTTCCTGTAAGCGACGAGCTTCTTTCATCAGCTCCTCAGGAAATCTGACATTCGAATCGGCCAGAAATTTTTCTTTTCCAACGAGGATCGCTTTGCCCTCGACTTTTCCCGATACTCCGCCACCAGTGACGGACTGAAAATCGGTTACGTCGCGCAATTCAATTTTTTCCTGTTTCGCGCTTTCTACGATTGCCCGCGCAAGCGGATGCTCGCTCTGGGATTCGACCGATGCTGCAATCTGCAAGAGATCGCGTTTACTCACGGTGCTTGCGACGATCCGGCTGACCACCTTCGGTTTACCGGCTGTTAACGTGCCTGTTTTGTCGGTGACCAGGTGCGTGACTTTTTCAGTGACCTCGATGGCCTGCGCGTTTTTTACCAGGATTCCGGCTTGGGCAGCACGTCCGACGCCGACCATGATCGACATCGGCGTGGCCAGTCCGAGCGCGCACGGGCAGGCAATGATCAGGACTGAGACGGCGTTGACCAGTGCGTAAGCCATCGCGGGCGCAGGACCGACGATCGACCACACAAAAAAGGTAATGATCGCAACGCCGATCACCGCTGGAACAAAATAACCGGACACCGTGTCGGCGAGTTTTTGAATAGGGGCGCGACTGCGCTGCGCGTCGGCCACCATCTGCACGATTTGCGCGAGAACGGTCTCTGAACCGATGCGCTCTGCGCGCATCAAAAATGAACCGGTTTGATTCATCGTTGCGCCAATCACTTTCTCGTCGGCTTGTTTGGTCACCGGCATTGGTTCACCCGTGATCATCGATTCGTCGACGTTACTTTTGCCATCGATGATGACACCGTCGATGGGCACTTTCTCGCCCGGGCGCACGCGGAGCACGTCGCCTTTCTGAATTTCGTCCACGGCGATTTCCTGTTCCTGGCCATCTCGAACTCGGTGCGCGGTTTTCGCCGCGAGGCTCAGCAGTGCTTTGATCGCATGGCCGGTGCGGCTCCGCGCTTTCGCCTCGATCAATTGCCCCAGCAGAATCAAGGTCGTAATCACCGCGGCTGCTTCAAAATAAAGATCGACTTCTCCGTGGCGCCGGAAAGACGCGGGGAAAATTCCTGGTACGATTACCGCAACGGAGCTGTAGAAGTAAGCGGCGCCAACACCCACGGCGATGAGGGTGAACATGTTGAGGCTGCGATTGACAATCGACTGCCATGCCCGTGCGAAGAAAAAGCCGCCCGCCCAAAGGACCACTGGTGTCGTTAAGGCAAACTCAATCCATTTTCCGATTCGCTTTGGAACGATTGAATCGATGTCCAAACCAGGAATGGCATGACCCATTGCCAGGAATAGCACGGGGATCGTAAGAACGAGCGCGATCCAGAATTTTCGTGATAACCATCGCGTTTCTCCGTGCTCGTGTTCCTTTGCCCCGATGGTCTTCGGCTCCAGCGTCATCCCGCATTTCGGGCACGCTCCGGGATGATCCTGCTCGATCTCCGGATCCGGATGCATGGGGCATGTGTAGGTCATGGGAACGCCAGCGAGTGTCCGTTCGGACCACGTTGTAACGATGCGCCTACGAGAATCACGATGCGGTGTATAAAATGACGAAGCACGAATGTCGAAAGAATAGACAATCGTGGGCGAGAGCTGCAGCGCAATTTTCCCTGTAGCCACCGACCTGTGGCCGGTTTTCAGGCAGAGCTCGTTCTCACAAAAAAGTGAACGGCTCACAGAGCCGTGGCTACAGAACCCTGTGTCTTTGACGACACAATTCGCCTGCAGTCTTATGCCGCCTTGGCGGTTTCCATCTCCTCGGTGTATTTACCGAAGCGCGCTTTGCTATTGCACCAGGCGCGATGGTGGAACGCCTCTTGTGCCTTGGCCACATTCGCCTGCTCGCCTTTCCAGGCTTTAAGCACAGGGGCTTGTAACGCGCGGCCGTATGAGAAGCTTAATTGCCAGGGCAAGTCAGGCAGTTGATTCATCGCATTGAGATGCTCCGTGGCTTGCTGATCAGTCTGTCCACCGGAAAGAAACACAATGCCAGGAACAGCTGCGGGAACCACGCGTTTCAAGCAGCTGACTGTAGCCTCCGCTACTTCCTGTACGGAAGCTTGTTGCGGACAATCTTTACCTGAAAGAACCATATTCGGTTTCAGTAGCATCCCTTCGAGCGAAACCCGATGCTCGTACAGAGCGTGAAACACGCTTTCCAGTGTCTGCTGTGTAACTTCGAAATAACGTTCAATCGTGTGTGTGCCATCCATGAGCACTTCTGGTTCCACGATCGGCACCAAATCGCCTTCCTGGCAAAGCGCCGCGTAGCGCGCCAACGCTTCCGCGTTCGCGTCTATGCATGTGCGCGTGGGAATGTTGTCGCCAATCGCAATGACGGCACGCCATTTTGCGAACCGCGCTCCCAACTGCCGATACTCCGCCAATCGCTCGCGCAGACCATCCAGACCCTCAGTAATCTTCTCAGCCGGAAAATTCGCCATCGCCTTGGCGCCCTTATCTACCTTGATGCCTGGGATTATCCCCTGCTCTTCCAGCGCTTTCACGAACGTGCGCCCGTCGCGAGTCTTCTGTCGAATCGTCTCGTCGAAGAGAATCACGCCGCTGATAAATTCGCCCGCGCCCTTTGTAGTAAACAGGATGTCGCGGTATGCCCGCCGGTTTTCTTCGGTCGAAGGAACGCTAATGCTCTTCAATCGCTTCTCGATCGTCCCCGAGCTCTCATCCGCTGCCAGGATCCCCTTCCCTGGTGCGACCAGCTTTTTCGCTATAGACTCTAAATTCTCAGTTTTCATGGTTCTCTCCTAATTA
>QHPC01000114.1 GCA_003218915.1 Verrucomicrobiota bacterium | reverse complement strand
TGTCGCGTAATTCGGTAAGTAACAACCCGACGGCCGAGAGCGGGATAAAAGTCATCGCGCCATTGCTGCTCGGAATGGCGGTGGTGGTGCTGCTAGTGGCATGCCTTAACCTCGCTAACATGCTACTGGCGCGCGGTACCGCGCGCCGCAAAGAAATCGCAATCCGTCTCGCGCTTGGTGGCAGCCGTTGGCGCATCGTTCGCCAGCTTCTCACCGAAGGCTTTGCGCTGGCGGTGCTCGGCGGCGTGGGTGGACTCATTCTTGGACTCTGGTCGTCCGATTTGCTGGTTGGCTCAATGCGCAAGCTGATGCCGCTCGACATTTTATGGCTGAACGGACCGAACCCCGCAATCTTGGCGGCGACGTTCGGATTTTGTCTACTCGGTACGCTCGTGTTTGCGCTTGGCCCGGCCTTGAAAATTTCGCGTAGCGCGGTGGTGGCCGATCTGAAGGAACACGCTGAGGAAGACGTGGTGCGCCGGCGCTGGAAATTCTTACCGCGCCACCCTCTTGTCGTCGTGCAAATCGCCTTCTCGCTCGCGCTTATTACCGCTGCGGCTTTGTTCATTCGTGGTGCAGGCAAAGCCGCGTCGGTCGATACCGGATTAAGACCCGGCGCAAGCTACATTGTCGAAGTCGATGCGAGCCTGGCTGGTTACGAACCAAAACGCGCGCAGGACCTTTATCGCAACTTGAACGAGAGACTGGCGGCACTGCCAGGCGTGGAGCACGCGAGCATCTCTTCAATAGTGCCATTCGGGATGTTTGAGTTAAACAGAAAAGTCCAACGCGCCGGCCTCCGTCTCGCTCCCGATGCCAAGCCGGCGACCGCCGCTGAAGGCCTTGCCTTCGAGGTGCCATGGAACAGCGTGGGTGCAGATTATTTTTCCACCGTTGGATTGCCAGTCATTCGGGGTCGCGCGTTTACCGAAGCGGAGGCGACCCAGCCTGGTCCGAAGGTGGCGATTATTGACGAAGTTCTGGCAAAGAAGCTCTGGCCGGATGGTGATGCGCTTGGACAACGCATTCAATATGCGGGCGGAAATGCGCCGTCGGTCCAGGGCGGAGGTGCCCACGCCGGACGGAGCGCGGATGTGAGTGAAGAGGAGAAGCAGGGAGAGATGATCGAAGTAGTCGGCATCGTGCCGGCAACGCGCCACGCGCTCTTCGAAAGGGAGCCGGCCGGCGGAATTTACCTGCCGTTCGCGCGTGGATTCCAAAGTGACATTTCCTTTTTTGTTCGGTTTCGTTCGCTCGCGTCCGGAAATGAAGCCACCACGGCCAATTTGCTACGACGCACGGTACGCGATGTCGATCCGTCAATCCCGATCCTTTCGTTGCGGACGTTCGCGCAGCATCTCGATTCGAACCTGGACCTGTGGCTCGTTCGCGCAGGCGCGGCGTTGTTCTCCATCTTTGGGGCACTTGCGCTCGGTCTCGCCGTCGTTGGTCTTTACGGAGTCAAGGCCTACTCCGTCGCTCGACGCACCCGCGAGATCGGAATTCGGATGGCGCTCGGCGCTCAGGCCGGAACGGTGTTGCGAATGATCATGCGTGAAGGTTCCATCATGCTGTTCAGTGGAGTCACCATTGGCCTGCTGCTTGCGATCGCGACGGCAAAAATTCTGAGCGGACTTCTCTACGGAGTTCGTGCGCTTGATCCGATCGCATTCACCGTCGCTCCCCTAGTACTCACTATCGCCGTACTTATTGCCACATGGTTGCCCGCGAGACGCGCCACGCGGGTCGACCCAGTCCAGGCATTGCGCGCCGAGTAAACGTATGATCAAACTCAAAAATCTCGAACGCTCCTATCCCCTGGCGAAGGAGAAGTTTTTTTACGTCCTGCGTGAAATCAACCTGGAGGTCGAGGAAGGCGACTTCGTCTCCGTGATGGGTCCGTCCGGCGCAGGTAAATCGACGCTGTTGCACATTCTGGGCATGCATGATCACGGCTGGCGCGGTGAATATTTTTTGGGTGAAACCGCTGTGCATCATTTAAAGCCGAAAGAACGCGCAACGCTGCGGAACGAGCAGATCGGATTTGTGTTTCAGCAGTACCATTTGCTCGATGACCTGACGGTTTACGAGAACCTCGATATCCCGCTGTCCTATCGCCACTACAAAAAGAGCGAACGCGCCGCGATGGTCGCGGACGCGCTCGATCGTTTCCAAATCGTCGGTAAAAAAGATTTATATCCGAGTCAGCTCTCCGGTGGACAACAGCAGTTGGTAGGCGTCGCGCGCGCGATCATCGCCGAGCCAAAGCTCCTGCTAGCTGATGAACCCACCGGCAATCTTCACTCGAGCCAGGGCGAGGAAATCATGGAGCTCTTTTGCAAGCTGAACCAGCAGGGGATGACGATCGTGCAGGTCACGCACTCCGAGAAAAACGCCTCCTACGGCAAACACGTCATTCAACTGCGCGACGGCTGGATCGTTAACAAATAACAAAAAGGAAATTCGTTATGATTCTAGATTCATTTTTACAAGATGTCCGAGTTGGACTTCGTGTTTTGTTCAAAGACAAAACTTTTTGTTTTCTCGCCGTGCTTGTTCTCGCCCTCGGTATCGGCGGGGCGACGACTCAATTTACAGTCGTCAATGCAGTCGTATTGCGTGGATTTTCGTTTCCGCATCCGGAGCAGTTGGTGACCATTGGGCTGATCGATCCGAAAGCGAGCGATCAAAACAACAATTTTGGAAACGGCCTGATTCCGACAGCGCAGGATTACGAAGATTTGAAAGCGGCCCAGAAATCATGCTCGTTGATGGCCGGTTATCTCAGCGGATCAACGATAAACGTAACCTACAAGGACAAGCCCCAACGTTACAACGGCGGTTACGTCACAGAAGATTTTTTCAAGATCACTGGTGTATCGCCGATTATTGGACGCGATTTCACCGCCGCTGACAACAAGCCGGGTGCGGAAAGGGTCATCATTCTCGGCCACGAAATTTGGAAACGAGATTTCAACGGCGATCCCAATGTCGTCGGACGGAATGTTCGAGTGAATGGCAAAGCGGCGACCATCATTGGTGTTATGCCGCCGAATTTTAAGTTCCCCGGTTTTGAGGAACTCTGGACGCCGCTTTACAATCAATTTCCCCCGATACCGCGCGGCCAGCTCGTGATCGGTCCAAACAACGCCGCACCTGCGGTAATGGGCCGGCTCAAACCGGGGGTCACTCTCGATCAGGCGAATGCGGAATTTATTGGTCTTGCTCGCCGGTTGGCGCGAGACAATCCAAAGACCAACCAAAATTTCACATCAGCGACCGTGCAACCGCTCGCGAAGTCGATCATCGGCGTTCAATTTCAGCAGACCGTTTGGGCGATGTTGGCTGCGGTCATTCTCGTTTTACTGATCGCGTGCGTGAACGTCATGAATATGCAGTTCGGGCGGGCCGCATTGCGAGCGAAGGAATTGGCGATTCGCGGCGCGCTGGGGGCCACACGTTGGCGACTCGTTAGGCAGATGTTGACCGAAAGTCTGGTGGTCGCCGTATTGGGAGCAGTCGTTGGAGTTCTCTTGGCCTATTGGAGCGTCGACTTGCTGACCCGCGCCATGGACGCACTGCCGTCTGGGTTCAACTTGCCCTACTGGATTCGATTTACGATCGACGCGCGGGTCCTCGCGTTCACCGTTGGGATAACCTTGGTCGCTACGATCGTTTCCGGCCTCGTCCCGGCAATAGTCAGTGTTCACGGCAATGCAGCCGAGATGATGAAAGAAGGCGGCCGTGGCAATAGCAGTCGGTTGGTCAACATCATCACGCGGCTTCTCGTGATCGCGCAGATCGCACTCACAGCGGCGCTGTTGATTGCGACAACCCTCGAGATCAGGTCGATCAGAAACCAGCTCAAGCTCGACTACGGTTACGACGAGAACGCGATTTACAGCGCCAGGATGGCGTTGATGGAAGGCGCCTATACCGAAGATGGCCGCCGCGATTTTTTCAAACGCGCCGTTCGGGAATTACGCGCTAACCCTCAGTTTGATTCGGCAGCGCTGACTGATCGCTTTCGAATGACATTTGCAGGTGGCGGTCAGTATGAAGTTGACGGCCAAAATTATCTCACCGACCGCGATCGGCCGCGCGGAAACTTCGAATCGGTCTCGGACCTTTATTTTTCGACACTCGGGCT
>QHPC01000113.1 GCA_003218915.1 Verrucomicrobiota bacterium | reverse complement strand
GTGATGCAAGCAGTGTCAGGGAAGCCCATTTCTTGAGTATCGACGGGAGGACCCTGTGACTGGTGGGCGTCGGGACTCCTTAGCAAATATCCGGTCGCGCGCGAATCCCAGAAATTTCCGCCAAAGAAAAGACCCTGGGTTTCGTTGTACTGGAGCACTGGGAAGAATGATGAATACGTGTATCTCTGCGCTGTCCGCTTGCCGGCCCGAAAGTGAACCGTTCCTGGATACGCGATCATCGTCAGATTCACCGATGGGATCGGTCCGCTAAACGCGACATAGGGCATGTGGCAAGACGCGCACGCTATATTTCTGTTGGGCGAGATTTTCTTGTCGTACTGCATAAGCTCGCCGAGTATTTCTACTGCGTCAGTCCCCGTGTCCTTAAGTATTGGCGGCTGACCTGTCAGAGTCGGGGGCGGTAAGTTGTGCCACCGTCGAATCGCTCTATTTTCGAGGGAATCGATCTCCCGCAGGACTCTGGCTATCTCTGCATTCAAATCGTCCGGGAGAATCCCAGGCGGGTACGGGTCGTAGATCGGCGCGGGTGTAGCTTGCGGGTTGTCGATCGGCTCCGGTACAACTTGTGCTGTTTGACTCTGTGCCAAAAGGCCTCGAAAAATAAACAAGGCCCCCAGCACCATTAAAGTAGCCGTGAATAGTCGAATCACAGTTGTCGGGCGCATGGTGTTTCCTCCAGGTTGATGTTACATCCTCAAATTGGCAGTCCGAGAGAATGCCCTGTCAATACTATGGAGTTAGCCGTTTGTGCTTTTTGTTAGCAGTAACTGCTGCGCGCCACTTTTTTCTGTAGCTCGTGCTTTCGATAGTCAGTGGGTGACTCCCCTACTTGATGCTCAAAGGCTCGCGTAAAGCTGGAAGTATGATGATATCCAAGTGTGTAAGCGATTTCCTTGATCGGTACTGTAGGAGCGCCCGCCAATATCCTCTTGGCTTTGTTAAACCGGCACCTGCGTCGGAACTTCCCGACCGTGGTCCCCACCTCCACTTTAAACAAATGGCTCAGCCTGGAGGTACTCAGCGAACAAGCACGCGCAACTTGGGCGACAGTGCGCGATGAATTCTCCTGTAACAGATGAGTGGTTTTTTCAATCCGAAAATCCGAATGACTCGGCTCCATAACCATTCTCCTGATGATCTCGCCAGTCATAGCAAGGAAGCTGACGCGTTGGCAAGAAAAAGTTCCGCACCAGGCGAAAAATGTTAACGCGTGATGCAGAGTCAACACTTGGACGTTCTCAGGTTTTCACACCATTCGAGAATTGATTAGGACCTGACCCATGCGCAAACGCGCGGGCCTACGGAACGTTGTTGCACTTGAACGCCGCTCATAAAATCGAATGTGCGCTCATTAGGAACGTTCTCTCGCCCGTGTGAAACAGTATCCCGTCTCGCTCGACACGAGTCTGAAAAAGAATTATAGTCGCTCCGCTTGACAACGCGCGTATTCATGTTCGTGCTGGCGGCTAGCCTGCTTTTTGGGAGCGTTGGCTATGGGCAGTCTGATCCGCCGGCTGCGGATAGTGGTGGTCTGGATTTCAAGCAATTCGGTTTACTTGCGATACAGGATGGGGGACGCCGTAAGCCGATTGATACGTTCACGCGCGAAACGTTGATACGGATTACTGGACGTTCAACGTACACCGATAAGGCCGGCCGGAAATGGCAGGCGAACGATTTTGTTTTGTCGGTGCTGCTCGACACGCGCGATTGGAAAGACGAGCCAATGATCTTGATTTCGTCTGGTCAACTGATCGAGCAGCTCGGGCTTGATAAAACACAACGAAGATTTTCGTTTGCGCAATTGACCGGGTCATCGGAGTTGCAGCGGATCGCAAGCGAGGCGCGCGCGCTCAAGCGCGCGGAAAAACCGCTCGACCGGGTTCAACAAGAAGCCGTCAGCGTAAATGACCGATTGGCGTTGTTTGGAAATGTGATGAATGGAAATGCTTTGCTAATCGTTCCATCACCGCAAAGGGAAACGGATGCGTGGATGGCGCCCGATCCGGGAGCAACCGCGGCTTACTATAACGAAACGCAGATCGCTCCTGCGTTCGCCGAACTGACAAAAATGATGCGCGCCTACACGCAGGCCGACACATTCAATTTCAGCTCAGCCGCGCGTCAGTTGCAGGACAATTTACGAGCGCTCAGTCCGTCGATTTATCCGCAGACAAGGCAACTGCGGCTCGAGTATTTCTACAATCATTTCGAAGGATTTTACCGCGCGATCTGGTGTTACGGCATCGCCCTGGTAATTTTAATTGCGGCACACCTGCGAAAACGTGGAGGCGCGTTGCAAACCGTTGGCGTAGGGATTGCGGTCCTCGGTCTCGGGTTTCAGGCAAGCGGAATTGTTATGCGCTGTCTGATTGCTGGCAGGCCACCGGTCACGAACATGTATGAATCGATCATCTGGGTGTCATTCGCGGTGTCTTTTTTCGGGATGATCTTCTTCGCGCGTTATCGCACCCCAGTATATCTTCTCGCAGCGTTGCCAGTGACGCTGATCGCCCTGCTGCTCGTGCACCAGATGCCGATCGCGATGCCCTCGAGTATCGATCCGCTCGTTCCCGTGCTGCGCGATAATTTCTGGCTCACCGTTCATGTGCTTACCATAACACTGAGTTACGCGGCTTTCGCGCTCGCAATGGGTTTCGGGCACATTTTGCTCTGGCGATATGCACGAAATCCAGCAGCCGCACGCGCGGATGCCCCAATGCATTTCTGGCTTTATCGCGTGCTTCAGCTGGGCGTCCTGTTGCTCGCAGCAGGAACGATTCTCGGCGGTGTCTGGGCAAATTATTCGTGGGGCAGATTTTGGGGTTGGGATCCAAAAGAGACATGGGCATTGATTGCGTTGCTTTGTTACATACTGGCATTGCACGGCCGGCTGGCGGGTTGGTGGACGCAGTTCGGCCTCGCAGTTGCGAGCGTGGTTTGTTTCCTCGCCGTGTTAATGGCGTGGTATGGCGTGAACTTTGTCCTCGGCAAAGGTCTGCATAGTTATGGCTTCGGCATTGGCGGTGAGACATACGTCGCAATATTTGTTGCTCTTGATCTCTTGTTCGTCGCATTTGCGATCTGGCGCTGTCGAAGAAGCGCAAGTTCAGTCGCTGAACTCCATGAGATTAAGGCCCAGCGCGCATCGGTGTCGCTGTAGCCGGAACCGCCGATCCCGGTCAGTACGCGAGATCGGGAGATAATTGCGCACGCGCCGCTGCTACGATATCGCCGAATTCGCGATAAATAGATTCGGCGACAGCCTTCGGAAAAAGTAGTGACAGCAATCGGCGGGCCTGTTGACGGGGCGTCCCGGACATATCGTTAATCGTCAGGTCGCGGCGATGGAGGCGTGGCACCGTGTGGGCATCGGGAACCGTCTGCGAGAGATGAACGTACCTGTGCTAATTGCCACGGGCACGGCAGACGTCGTGGCTCCACTATCGAATGCATTGAGGCTCGTTAACGCCATTCCTGGCGCCTGGCTGGCTCAATTCGATGGCGGTGGCCACGCTTTCATGGCCCAGTATCCGCGTCCGCCCGCCGATCTCATCAATAACTTTCTTGAGCTCCGGTGAACGATTCGCGCCGATCTGCAACGATGCTCAGCGCGTCCAGGCTTTCCAGCGTTTGCGGATTGGCTTTGCGTAGCGGTCCACGTCGATCTTTTTCAATCGTTTCACGCCATCTTTCATCGCATCCGCCGATCTTTCGTATTTTTCCCTGGCTGATTTGAACAACGGCCAGAGAAACGGAAGGGAGAGAACGCTCCAATCCAGATCTGAGAGCGGCGACTTTGCCTCAACTTTCGCTCGCTCTTCGCTGGTCGATGCAAAGCGGATCGCCAACCCAATCGCGATTCCGAGGCCCAGCGCGCCGAGAATGGTCGGCACGGGATTTTCGCGTACGAAATATTCAGTGCGCTCCTT
>QHPC01000112.1 GCA_003218915.1 Verrucomicrobiota bacterium | reverse complement strand
CGTATTGAAGGCGCCAGTGGTGTTGCTTAAAAGCGTGCCAGCGCCGGTAGCTGTATTGTGATCGCCCGTGTTGGCCAGCAGCGTTCCCGCGCCAAGGGCCGTGTTGAAGCTGCCCGTTTGGTTGCTCTCGAGCCCAAGGAAACCAACGGCTGTGTCATATGTGCCACTGGGGAGGCTCAAAAGAGCGTTCTGACCCTCCGCCGTGTTACCCCCTGCATAACCCGCCGTCCGGAGCTGGACTGAGCGCTTGCGCAATTGGAGAAAGCGCGAAGAAGCCAAGCGTCAGGAGTATTGTAGTGAATGTAATGTATCTAGTCTTCATAGGTTTTAATCTTTTTTCCTTGTTTTGGCCTTCTCTGAGCTCCTTTCTGGAGAACCCATTTCTGGCCGTTCACTGAGGTACTTCGTAGAATTCCGCGCGGCGTTACGCAGAACCTATTGGATTTGTGGCAGAAGATAACAAAGGGGGAGCGAAGAGACGATTTAGGTCCAACGAAAGACGCTTTTCTAATTCCTTTGTTATCTTCTGTTAGCCTGTTTCGCTGACCGACAATTACTGACCGCGGCTGGTAGGATCCACGCCGGCAAAGGTCAGGAAGTCGATCATGCGAAAACTTTCCGGTGTTCCGTCATGAGTGGGCAGCGTCGGAATCCAGTTCGGTTGCATGCTAAGGTAAGAGTCAGGGTCTAGCTGAAGCAATCCGATGAATACTTCGGCCACGATACGCGCGCCCATAGGGCCGAGACGTAGTCCATCCTCCCTCAATTGAGCTTCTTTCAGGATGTAATAGAAAAGCGGAGTCGATTGGACAAACTCGGGACGGATCGGCTGTAACTCAGCCAGCTCCGCGCTGCTGAGTGGTGGGATGCCCATTTCTTGCGCGATGCGTTGACCGGAGGGGAGCTGCCAAGTCAGGCACCTTAATAGATTGCGTTGCATCAGCGAGTCCGGCGGCATCCCATTGAATATCGTCCCCAGAGGAAGGCGGAAGAGCGGAGTCGAAACTATTGTGTCGATCCTTTTGTTTGGGCGTACATCGGCACTGTAAGCGCCGCCGAAGTCGAAGAAAGTCTGCCAGCCGATGAAGCGCCTCGGAGCTCTGGCGCCGCCACGTAAGTCTACCGGATCGGGGCTGCCTTCCCCCGCCGGGTCGAAAATCATACCAAAGAACGGCTGTCCATTATCGCCGTGGAGATTGGCACGATATGAGGGCCGTACCATACTGTGCCCAAACCGATAGGTGATCTGGTACTCTACTGGAATAAAGGCCTGGTTGTGTAACGGGTTATAGAAATGGCGACCATTTGTTAGCACATCATCTATCACCGACTGAGGGAGAACGTGTGGCAGGAACTCGTGAAGGATCATCCATTGGTAATGCCACACGGTCAGGCGATGGGCTTGGAAGTAAGCTTGAACGTCAGTGATCGACGGATTTTGTGATCGAATGAGATCCACTGCATGGTTGTGAAACAACAGAAAGGCCGCGTGCATGCCGGCAATCATCATGTTCTCATCGTTGCGTGGGTCACCGATAATCGCCACGTGGTTAATCGGATCTCGCGGCAGGTCCTCGAACTGGCCGCCGCTTTCGATCCGGAATTTGATGGGATCAGCCGGATCGTATAACTCCGCGTTACCGCCTGGTCCGCCGGCGTAAACGGAGTCCAGATCAAAGATGGGAGTGCGAGCGTTCTGTGAAATGATGGGCTGCGTCGGGAATCCAAGTCGGGACCTCTGGTCAAACGTCATATCATGGTCAAGGAACTGGCCGAAGAACGTCACTCCAGCGGTGTGGGTTGGATTGTTTCGGTTGATCAGTTGAAGGTTGGGATCCGTTATCAGCGCCACGGGGCCTGCTGCGAGATCATCGTTCGCATCCATAATCCCGCCCGGTCTACCGAGCTCCATAAGAGCAGCGCGAACCTCATCCGTTGGCGGCGCGAACGGTGGCAAATTACGGAACATCCGACCAAAATTTCCGGTCAGCGCTGGATCGGGAGGCGGTGCGGCATTAGTGGCTTGCGCTGTTGACAAAAGCCCAACAGCGAGCGCAAGGGCGATGAAAAGCCCAAAGCCAACGAGCACGACGGCGATTAGCAGATGCATTCCCTGGAGAGGCGAGCCGTGAATCGAATTTCTGGAGTCAATGTTTGAACTGTTCATGATGTGATTTCCTCCTGTCGTTTTGGCCTTTTCCAACTTCCCTTTATCGAGAAGTCATCTGTGGCCTTTCACTGATGTACTTCGTAAAATTTCCCGACGCGTTACGCGGAAAATGGCGAATTTTTTTAACCACGGATTGCGCGGATATCATGGATCCGGACCGCTCAGGTGAAGGTTCTAAACAGAAGATAACAAAGGAAACAAAGATTCTAATTTATCTCCCTTTCAGAAGCCTTGGTTGGCTTCGTTTCCTTCTGTTAAAACCACTCCCTTCGTGAATCGTCCTTTTATCCGTGTTATCCCTGTAATCCGTGGTGAAGTTTTAGTTGGGCGCCGACCCGCCTTCGCCAAGGCTACGGCGTGGTAGCAGACCAACAGGCTACTTTGGAGCAAGAGAATTAACGATGTTTTCGAAGCACGGATCGCCGCGCAGCGGGTCCCACCATGGCATCAGCTTCAACGAGCCATAGGTGGGCGAGGCCGGATACCGAATGGCGGTGCCAAGTTGTTGGCAGGCCAAGGCGTTGTCGCCAACCGATGCAGCGATTCTAGCCAAAGCCACCATCACCCGCGTGCCGTTGATTGTATCCTTTTCCACGGGAAGCAGCTCAACCGCGCGCCGGCCCTCGCGAAGCGCTTCCTCTTTTCGCCCGAGGGCGGCGTCGATTAATCCTAGCACGCAGAGAGCACCAGGATCGTCAGTGTGGGCTCGAACCAGTTTCTCCTGCTCCGTGTACGCGGCAGCGAATTCTGAGCGTGCTTTGGTATCGTCTTTTGTCATTCCGGCAATAATCCCTTTCACGAAGCGCGGGCTGAGTTTTACCACGTCGTTACCAAAGGTTGTTTCGCCCCGCACTGCCAAAGCATTGGCAGCGGCGGCAGGGTCGCGTTCGGCCAAAGCGCACTCGAGCCATTCATCAGCGATATCTGTAATTGCGACGGGATTCGTAGCCCGAATTGAGTCGATGAATTGATGTATGGGCCGAGTATCTGCTTTCCAGTCTAATTCGACGAACGCGCGCGTGGCTTTTCTCTCCACGTCGTTTGGCTGTACTGCCAGCAGACGGTCCAAGATTGCTTCTTCGTCCCGATAACGCCGAAGAGCCTCGTAGCTTAAGGCGGTCTGCTGTAGCAACAAGACGTTGCGTGGGTCGAGATCGACTGCACGCTCGAGATTGCGTAACGCCTCTTTTTGATTGCCACCCGCGCGGCGGCGCTCAACATAGCCCTTGAGCTCGAATAACCGCGCGTCATTGGGCAGCGTCTGGCGGGCGATTTCCAGTTCGGCCAGAGCGGCATCATAGTTGAGGTATCCGCGATAAAGATGTCCCGCGCGCGCGAGGTGTGCTTCGCCTGCATCGGGACGGAGGTGTAACGCCGATTCGATAGCTGCCTCCGCTAGCGTCAGGCGCGCAGGCGTACGGTCGAAACGAAGATGGTAAAGTTCGTCATGGACCCATACAAGTTGGCAATACGCCTGGAAAAACATTGGATCGTGCGCGACAGCCTGGTCCAAAAGGTCGGCCGCTTGCGAGAGGTTACGTTTGTCTTTCTCGGTAGTGCTGAAGCTCCAAGCCAGAATCAGATTTTTGGCGCGGCTATAAAGATCGAAGGCTGTGATATCGGCGGTTGGCGGTCGCTCAATGGCCAGTTTCTCGGCGGCTGAGACTTTAACGCGAAGCTGACCGGCGACTTTTTGTGCGATCTCGCTCTGGACAGCGAACAAGTCTTTCAAGTCGCGATCGTATTCTTCCGCCCAGATGTGCGAATCGGTGTGGGCGTCGATCAACTGCGCGTTTATGTGAAGCCACGCCCCGGTTTTCCGGACGCTGCCTTCCAAAACGTGGGATACTCCTAGCTCACCGCCGATCTGACGCGTGTTGTGTTTATCGCGATAACCCATCACGCTGGTCCGACTAATAACCTTAAGATCGGCAATCTTCGCCAGCTTGGTCAGAAGGTCGTCTTGGACACCGTCGGCAAACGAGGCGTCCTCTCTGTCGTTGCTTAGATTTTCGAATGGAAGCACCGCAATCCCAGCTGCTGCAGGACGGCGGAACAGGTCACTTTTCCAAACGATGACACCGACTGCTGCTATCAGCGCCATTGACAACACGGCTATTCCCGCGGCAGTTGGATTTCGTTGTAGCCATTTCTTGCCTCGGCCAAAAATTCCGATGGGCCGCGCTCGGATTGGCTCGTGCTTTAGCCACCGCTCAAGGTCTTCCGCCAGCGCGAGAGCGGAAGAGTAACGGCGCTTTGGATCTTTCTCCAGACACTTCAGGCAAATCGTAGAAACATCGCGATCCACTTTCGGATTCCACAGGCGCGGCGCTCGCGGCTCAGCTTCCAGGAGTAACTTGATAGTCTCGTAGGTTGTTCCTCCAGCAAAAGGGGGATGACCAGTTAGAAGTTGGTAAAGCACTGCGCCAAGCCCGTACACATCTGTGGCGTTGGTTAGTCCGGCAGCTGCCGGATTATTACCCGCAGCTTGTTCTGGAGCCATGTAACTGGGTGTGCCCAGCACTTCCAGCGTGCGCGTGACGGTACTCTCTGTCTCAACCAATCGAGCAAGGCCAAAATCAGTGAGATGCGGTTCGCCTTTTGCGTCCAACAGAATGTTCCCCGGCTTGATGTCTCGATGCAGAATACCATGTTCATGCGCGTAATGGACGGTGCGGGCCACTTTTGCGATGAGTTCCACCGCCTGCCGGATTGAAATCGGTGTGTGTTTAACTACTTCGTCAAGCTGGCCGCCTTCGACAAACTTCATACTGAAGTAGCACTGGCCATCGCGCTCGCCTACCTCATAGATTGGGACGATGCATGGATGGTCGAGACTTGCCGCGGCTTCCGCTTCCAAACGAAAACGCCTAAGGTGCGCTTTGGTGGCCCACTGGCCAAGGCCAATGACTTTTAATGCGACTATCCGGTTGAGGCTCTTCTGCCGTGCGCGAAACACCACGCCCTGACCGCCGCGGCCGATTTCCTCCAGCAGCTCGTAGTCGCCCAACTCTCCCAGCATCTTAGCGGCGCGCGCTGTTGTTTTACTTTGGCTTACTTCTTTCGCTTCGATGTCTTTAGCAGAACCGCCGTCATCGCCAGCGGCTACAGCGTTCGAGAAAATCCCCAGTGCTGTCTCGAGCACGCAGCCCGTGCAAAGTCCTTCCGGTGCGTCGGAAAGAATTTTCGTGCCGCACTTTCGGCAAGCTCTAATTACTCTGATCATGATTGGAGCGTTGGCCAAGTGCTCCCTATTGTACTTCGCAAAATTTTACCGCACGTTATCCTCTTACTACCGCGATGAGATGGCGCAGCTCGTCTTCAATGTCGGCGGGCGTAGCAACCGTATGGGCAATCTCTTCTCGTAATAACAATTGATAGCGCTGCCGAAATCGATGAAACGCCTGCCTGACTGCGTTGGCGGTCATGCCTA
>QHPC01000111.1 GCA_003218915.1 Verrucomicrobiota bacterium | reverse complement strand
GCGGCGGAATTATCGCAGGATTTCGTAAACGAAGATTTTAATTTCAATCAGGGCGTTCTGCGCGGCACAAAGGAAATCAAGCCGCGCTGGAAACGCGTGGTCGCTTCTACCAACGGCGCGCTGGGCGAAGCACTGGGCAAGCTTTATGTTGCCGATTACTTCCCGCCCGAAGCCAAGGCTCGCGCCTTGGAAATGATTAACAACCTCAAGGCTGCGCTGGCTGATCGAATTAAAACTGTCGAATGGATGGACGAACCGACCAAACAGGAAGCGCTCAAAAAACTCGCGGCCATGAACGTCAAAATCGGTTATCCGGATAAATGGCGCGATTACTCGCTGCTCAAGATCGACAGGGAATCGTATGTCTCGAACGCCATGCGAGCCGCGAACTTCGAGGTAAATCGCGAGCTCAAGAAGATCGGCAAACCGGTCGATCGCAGCGAATGGGGAATGACGCCGCCAACAGTGAACGCTTATTACAACCCAATGATGAATGAGATCGTTTTCCCGGCGGGAATTTTGCAACCGCCGTTCTTCGACCCGAAAGCGGATGATCCCGTCAATTACGGCGGCATGGGCGCAGTAATCGGACACGAAATGACGCACGGGTTCGACGATCAAGGCCGGCAATTCGATGAAGTAGGAAATTTGCGCGACTGGTGGTCGAAGCAGTCAGCGGAGGAATATGACAGGCGTCGCAAGGCGGTTGTCGATCAATATTCGGAGTATCAGCCGCTGCCAGGCAAGCATATTAATGGCGAACTGACGCAAGGCGAAAACATCGCAGACATCGGTGGCATCAAGCTCGCTTATGCTGCGTTGCAAAAAGCGCTCGATAAGAATCCCCAGGCGCGCGAACAAAAAATCGACGGGTTCACGCCGGAACAGCGCTTCTTTCTCGGCTGGGCCCAGGTGTGGCGGGCGAATCAGCGCGAAGACGACTTGCTACTGCGCCTGAACACCGATCCGCATTCACCAACCCATTACCGGTGTAACGGTCCGATCTCGAACATGCCGGAATTTCAACAGGCGTTCAACATCCCCGACGGATCGCCAATGGTTAGGCCGGCGGACAAGCGGGTGAAAATTTGGTGATCAAACCATTGTAGGGCGTCTGCGTCCGACGCCACCTTTAGAGATCGGCGTTTCACAGAACGGAGCCGGCGGCCGCCGAGCGACGTAGACGGGCAGGTCGGAGACCGAGTGAGTGGGAGCGAACGAGTCAAACGCCCTACAATTTTATTCCTTCGACACCTTCCCGCCCCAGCTCAGGATCTTTGCTTTCGTCCCGGCAGCTTCGGCTTCCCTGATATTGCCGGCGCGATTGTAAAATAGCGAAAGACTTGTCCAGCCGATCTGATCATTGGGCCGAAGCTGGACTGCTTTCGTGCCCGCTTCGATTGCCTCGGTAAAACGCCCCAGTTTCATCAGAGCCATTCCAAGCGCATGCCAGCCGTCAAAAAAATCGGGCGCTATCTGCACGCAGCGCCTGTACTTTTCCACAGCACTGTCCAGGTCGCCGACCGCCAGATCGCCGTTGGCGTCGTCAAAAATTTCGTCGGGGGTTTCCATTTCCTATCACATTCAGCGGCTCATCAAAGAGCGCGGTCTCAAGTCCGTCGTCCTCCCTGGGCGGTCTGGAGACCGCCGTTCCTTGAGCGTTAGCCTTTGGTAAATTGCAAGCCGGCGGCTTGCCCGCGGTCACGCAACCATTCCATTAAAACAATTCGCCGTTTATTATCGAGAAGCCGTTTCTCGAATGCTACCTTCTTCTCAGAAACGTTCGCGTCGGCTAATGCCTCCCGCTTTTCCAAAATGGCCACAAATCCATCTTCACCTGCGGGGAAAAAATCGCTGACCTCACCCGCATTCAGAAATGCTACAGCTTGTTTGATGGCCGGAAGATCAGCTGGTTCGTTGTTCTTTGGTTCTTTGGCGTCCGATTTTGATTTCTCTTCTTCGATCAGTGAAAACGGCGGGATCTTCTCAGCCTTCCCACCAGTCTTTTGAATTGCCGCCTCGAGTGGTTGCCCGGACTGCTTCGCTTCTCGTAATTGTTGAACCACATCCGCTGCTTTCGTCGACATTAGCTCCTTTGCTTTCGATTTCTTGAGCGTCTCCACGACTTTCGGTTTCGCTTCTTCGAGTGTGAGCGGACGCGCCTCAGTAATCCCTGCGAGATGTAAGATATAAAACCCGTCCGCTACTTGAACGGGATCGCTGTTCGGCTCCTGCGTTGAGAGCTTGAAAGCAGCGGGGCCAAGTTGCGCATCGACTTTCAACTGCGGGTCAGGCTCCGCATTGGCAAATTCGCCAGTTTCATGTACAGGCAACTGAAATTTCGCAGCGGCCTGCTTGAAATCTGCCCCTTTCTCCAATAGCGCCTGCGTAAAATCAGTCGCGCGGTCGGAGAGCTTTTGCAAAGCCTCGATACGCTCTTTGCCGGTCAATTTCTTTTCCTCATCGGTAAGCGCGAGGCTGACAAACTCGACCTTGCGTTTTTCATCGGTTTTAAGCTCGGCTTCATGGGCGTCATAATGCTTTTTTATCTCCTCATCGCTGACCGTGATGTCCTTACCAAGATCAGCGGCCTGAAATCGAATAACAGTCACAAATAAGGTGTCGTGGCCACGCTGAAAATTTTCATCCAGCTCGCCTTTGGGAAGTGTAACGCCGGCGGCTAAAAGCTGCTTGATTTGATTTAACGACAGCTGGTCGCGGACCAGTTGCTCGATGTGCTCTTCCGCAAGACCCATCGGCGCCAGCGCATTCTGCGCAAAATCAGTGAACTTTTTCATGTCGAATCCGGAGTCGCCTTGAAACGCCGGCAACGTGCGCACGACTTCAGCAATCTCAGAGTAACCTGGACGAATACCGAGCCGAGCCGCTTCGTGACGAAGGACCAGCAGATTAACAACGAATTGGACGGCAGTCTGGTTCGGATTCATGCCGGCCCCTGCCGTCAACGTCTGGACAAAATCCGACATGCCGAGGGCCTGTGCCAGAGTGAGCAATCGCACCATCTGCTGTGCCTCCAACATCGAAACATTCCGATCATAAATACGAGCAAATCCATCCGAGCGCATCGCGCCGTAATCCGGCCGTTGCACAAAATAGAAAATGAACGGGATCGCCAGAATCGCGATCACGATCATCAGCCAGTCCCGGTGCTTGCGCAGTAACTTCATCATAACGAAACGAATTGTAGAGGCGGCTGTCCTCAGCCGCAAATTGCGCGCGTCCACAGCGTCATTCCGAGCGAAGTCGAGGAATCCCGTTGCGTTACTTTGCGGTGACTCCACGGGATCCTTCGACTCCGCTTCGCTACGCTCAGGACGACGGCATGGTCGAGCGCCGACTGTTTTGGTTGTCGAAGTCTTCCTAGAACTCCGGACCGCAGCACGCTTCTGCCGTTTCCCGAATCATCTCCCAAGCCTTGCTCAAATGATCCTCCGTGGTAAGCACATTGCCCAGACCAATGCGCATCACCGTTCGGCCTCGCAATTTTGTCTGAGTAAGATAAGCACGGCCGCTTGCATTGATTTTTTCTACGATCTCGCTGTTTAGTTGGTCAATTTTGTCATCCGTTGTAGCCGGGGGCGGCCTGTCCGCCGTAGCCTTTGTGAAGGCGGATGACCCCGGCCCGACGTCAACGACGCCGGCCACAGGTCCCACAAACCGAAAACAAACCACACCCATACTGACCGGCGCGGCAAGCTCGAAGCGATCGTCGCTTTTGATCCACTCGGCAAACAGGTTGGCCAGTCGAACGCACTCGCGAAGACGGGCTGCCATTCCTTCGCGCCCAAAGCTGCGGAAGATCAACCAGGCCTTTAGCGCGCGAAACCGGCGGCCGAGCTGGATGCCGTAGTCCATGTAATTTTTCTGCGCTTCCACTGTGTCGCCACGCAAATATTCGGGCACAAGTGTGAAGACGCGTCGCAGCCGCTCGAGGTCGCGTACGTAAAGCACGCTGAAATCGAGCGGGACGAAGAGACTTTTGTGCGGATTCACGACGATGGAATCCGCTTCGGTCCAACCGTTAATCAGGCACTTGTTCTCCGGGAGAATGGCGAAACCCGCGCCATAAGCTCCGTCAA
>QHPC01000170.1 GCA_003218915.1 Verrucomicrobiota bacterium | reverse complement strand
GCCCAGCTATGTCCCGTAACGCCGCCTTCGCGCTGATTTTTTGCTTAAGTGCCGGTTCGCTCTTCGCACAGGAGCAACCCGCTAAAACGACGACTAGCGAAAAGACCAAGGAGATGTTTGAGCGCGCCTTGTCCCGGGCGGAGTCGGCAACAGCGATTAGCCATCAGATCAAAGACGTCTTCGCGCGCGCTGCCAAGGCGGTGGTCAAAATTCATGGCGTCGATGAACACAGCGAGATTTGCGGCACTGGATTTTTTATCGATCCCACCGGAACCCTTTACACCGCATACACGGTGGGAGGTGAAGCGGGAAACTTCACAATCGAATTCGGCGGCAAAAAATACCCGGCGCGCCAGCTGTTGGCAGACATCCGCAGCGGCACGGCGATGTTAAAAATCGATGAGGCCACTCCGGCCTTGCCGATTGGCAAATCCGAACAACTGGAAGTAGCAACACCTGTCGTGTCGATCGGTTTCCCTTTGGATCTGCCGGAGACGCCCAATTTTGGCATGGTGGCGGGATTCGATCGGAAATATCTGGGCCGTTATTTTTCCACGACCCACATGCGTCTTAATCTGCCGTCGCAACGCGGAGAAGCCGGCGCGCCTCTCTTGAACATGAAAGGTGAGGTCGTTGGTATCGTTGTTAGCAGTCTTGAGAACAACTCTGCGTGTTACGCGGTGCCGATTGAAGCGGCCGAGAAAATTCGCGGCGATTTCATGCGTTTCGGCGAGGCCAGGCATGGCTGGATTGGGATCAATGTCTCCATGGCGCGTCAACCGGTAGAAGGTTCGCTCGCGGAAATGACGCAAATTATGGAGGACACCCCGGCGGCGCGTTCTGGAATCAAAGCCGGCGATATTCTGTTGCAGGTAGGCCGGAAGAAAGTAACTCAGCCAGAAGATGTGCTTGAGGCCTCGTTCTTCATCACCGCCGGCGACGTCGTGCCAATCATTGTGATGCGCGGGAATCAAAAGCTGACTTTCAGCGTGCAGGCAACCATGCATCCCGCCAGCCGGACCGGGCTGTTACTCGCCGCTCCTGGCACGCCGGCAATGAATCAGCAGGCGATTCCGCTCTCGCTTGGTTCCGACGTGCCGCCTACTCCGTAGGTTGGCTATTGCAGAAATTCTTTCGCCTGCGCCCTCGGATAATGGCGGGCACCTGGGTCACAGCATCTTTCGAAACTCAGCTTCATCGATGATGCGGACGCCAAACTCTTTCGCCTTGTCGAATTTGCTTCCTGGCTCTGCGCCTGCGAGGACGTAATCGGTTTTCCTGCTCACACTGCCCGCAACGTGGCCGCCGAGCGCCTCGATCTTTTCTGTCGCTTCTTCTCGCGTCATCGAGGGCAACGTTCCCGTGAGCACAAATGTTTTTCCGGCCAGTGGTAATTCCGCGGCTTTTTTCGCCGAGACTTTTTCGGCCTTGGGATGAATGCCGAGTTCTTTTATCCGGCGCAGAGTTTTTTTCCCGGCTGCGGAGGCGAAGAAATCCAGGACACTTTGTGCAACTACAGGGCCAACTTCCGTGGTAATTCCGTGGCCTTTTTCGGCTTTGCTTTTGGATGGCTTTGCGAAACCGGTTTGAATGAGCCGATCGGCAATTTCTTTTACGTCCTCCTTTTCTTCCCGCTTTTCGTGATACTGCAAAACATCATTGAGCAGCGGCGAATTGGCGACGTATTCAATCGTTTCGTGGAAAAGGGCCAGTTGTGTTGCTGTCGTTCTTCCCACGTCCGGAATGGCAAGAGCAAAGAGCCATCTTGAAAGCGGCAGGGTTCGGGCTCGCTCGATCGCGCGGATTGCTTTCGTCGCGTTTTTCTCACCGAAGACGCGCGGCTCTTCGTCGGTCCCGAGATTTAATTTGGCCAGCTGTTCCGTCTTTAGCTCAAACAGGTCGAGCGGCTCGCTTACGAGTCCACTTTCGACCAGCTTGTCCGCCACAATGCCGCCGACGCTTTCGATATCGAGCGCAGTGCGCGCCGCGAAAAATTCGACGCGCCTTGTGGTTTGCGCCGGGCACTGAAGATTTTCGCAGCGCCAGGCTACAAATTGCGGGTCCCGGCGAATCGGGCCGCCACACACAGGGCACTTGCCATGAATGTGTTTGGCGAAATCAAACGGCTTCGCGTCGCGCGGGCGTTTCGATTTAACAACTTCAACAACGGCCGGGATGACTTCGCCAGCCTTTTCAATCACTACTGTGTCGCCGATGCGGATGTCCTTGCGTTTGATTTCATCCTCGTTATGCAACGTCGCGCGCCCAACAGTGCTTCCGCTCACCAACACCGGGTCCAGCATCGCTACCGGCGTGAGAATTCCGGTGCGCCCGACTTGAATCACGATGTCGTTGAGGCGCGTCTGCACACGTTCGGCCTCGTATTTGTAAGCGATCGCCCACCTTGGTGATTTTGCAGTGAACCCGAGCCGCTCGCGCTGCGCAAATGAATTCACTTTCACTACCGCGCCGTCGGTTTGATAAGCGAATTTGTGACGGATCCCGTCCAACTCGTGAATGGCATCCAGAATTTTTTCGACCGATTTGGCTATCCACCAGCGCTCGGTGGCTGGCAGGCCCAGCTTCTTTAGCAGCGGAAAAATTTCCGAGTGAACATCGACGTCCACTCCCTCAGTCGCCCCGGTTCCGTACAACACAACACCGAGGGGACGCTTCGCCACGATCGCCGGATCGAGTTGCTTGAGTGAACCGGCCGCGGCGTTGCGCGGATTTGCGAATAGTGGCAGACCGGCTTTTCGCCGTTCATCGTTTAGTTTTTCAAAGCCATGTTTGTCCATGTAGACTTCGCCGCGCGCTTCCAAAAGTTTCGGCGCAGCGCCGCGCAGTCGTTCGGGTACTGAACGGATCGTCCGGATATTTTGAGTGATGTCGTCGCCTACCGTTCCATCTCCGCGCGTTGCTGCCTGACGCAGCTTGCCGTTTTCGTAAATGAGCGAAACCGCAACGCCGTCCACTTTTGGCTCGATCACCACCGGAATTTTCTCGTTCGGCAACAGGCGCTGAATCCGGGCGTAAAAATTCTTCACTTCCTCTTCGGAGTAGGTGTTGTCGAGGCTGAGCATCGGGATGAGATGTGGCACCTGCTCGAACGCTTTAAGCGGTTTTCCCCCGACACGCTGGGTGGGTGAATCGGTCCTAGCCAGATCGGGAAACTGTGTCTCCAGATCGACGAGTTCCTTGTAGAGTCGGTCGTATTCGCGGTCGCTGATGATTGGCGCAGCTTCTTCGTAGTAGAACCGGTCGTGCCTGCGGATTTCGTCTCGCAGCTGCTCCATTTGCTTTGCCGCCTGCGTTTCGTCCTTGGCCATGAAACACGATACAAACGGGCAAATCCTCGGCAATGCCACCACCGTCATTCCGAGCGAAGTCGAGAATGGAGCGGCTGGGAAGCCGCGACATAGACGGCCGCAGGCTAAGCGAACGGGAAGTGAGCGAATCAAATCCCGTGGCAGAACGCAGCGTAATTTCGCGGGGTCCTTCGACTCCGCTTCGCTCAGGATGACCGCGTAAAAAGCGACAAGGCTTTCAAATTCGCCAAAAAGCGGCTAAGCATAAACAATCGTGGAACCAGTCGAGCGCATCCTCGGCGTCGAGGGAGGCGGAACAAAAACCGCCTGGGCGTTGGTGGAGGGGATGACTTCTGGTGGTGACGCTGGCAAAGAATTCCGAATTCTCGATCAGGGAAAGCTGCCGCCGTCTAATTTGCGCCTGACAACCCCGGAGCGTTTACGCGAAATTTTTGCCGAGTTGCCAAAACAAGTCGACCGCGCAGGAGTTTTTCTTGCTGGTTGCGGCACTGAGGAAGATCGCCGATCGCTCGCGCTCATTTGCAGGGAGATTTGGCCGAATGCAAAAATTGTGACTGGCAGCGATCGCGATTCCGGCCTGGCGGCAGCCCTCGATCATGGAGACGGTATTGTCGTCAATGCCGGAAGTGGCTCTTCGGTGACTGGCCGGCGAGGTGATCGGATTGAGAGAGCGGGTGGCTGGGGACACATTCTGGGCGACACCGGCGGCGGGTATTTTCTCTCCATTGAGGCGCTGCGCCTGATCTTACGCGAATACGATCTGCACCGTGGTGAGATGCAGTTCACCGCGAAAATCCTGCACGCGCTTTCGTTGAACAATCTTGATGAACTTGTTCGCTGGGCGCAAACGGCGGATAAAATGGAGATTGCAATGCTGGCCCCGGTGGTGTTTCAAGCCGCAGCCGGGGGTGACGCGCGCGTGAACGAGATCGTAGAGGAAGGCGCGCATGTGCTTTGTGAATACACCGAGGCTGTCGCTTGCCGGCTTCATCTGCTTGCTCCCAAAGTCGTGCTGATGGGCGGCCTCTTTCACCGTGACTCGATCTACACGCACGCGTTTCGACGCAAACTCAAAAAGAACCTTCCCGACGCTCGCGTGACCGTTGCAGAGCGACCTCCCGAACTCGGCGCCGCATGGCTTGCATCGGAGAAAGGTGATCATGTTGCTTTTCAATCAAAGCTCTCTGAGAAGGAAATCGAAGATCTGGCTGCCGCGCTTACCGAACAGCGCAATCCGCGCTCGGAGAACCTGGAAAGGATGAGCGCGCGACAGCTGGCCAAACTTTTTGTCGAGGAAGAAAAATTTGTAGAGGACGCGTTGCGTGGAGCAACGGCGGACCTTGCTAGAGCGATTGAAATGGTGACTGAATCGCTGCGGAATGGTGGCCGCTTGTTTTATGTCGGCGCTGGCAGCAGCGGGCGCATTGGCGTCCTCGATGCGAGCGAAATTCCGCCGACCTTTGGCGCGTCGCCGGACCTTGTGCAGGGAATAATTGCCGGCGGCACGACTGCGCTTTTTCGCAGCGTGGAAGGCGCGGAAGACGAGAAGAGCGCGGGCACGTTGGCACTGCGGGAGAGAGGAATAAAAAATGGCGATGTGGTCATTGGGATCACCGCCAGCGGCCGGACGCCTTTTGTCCTCGGCGCGCTCGCCCACGCAAAGTCGTTAGTCGCAAGAACGATTCTGCTGACGTGCAACCCGGCTGTGGCCGCGGTCGTTGACCGCGGTGGGCCGCAGTCGGCGGCCACAGCAATCGATCTTGTGATCGCCCTCGCCGTCGGCCCGGAGATCTTGACTGGCTCGACCAGATTGAAAGCTGGAACGGCGACGAAGGCTGCGCTCAACATCATCAGCACCGGCGCGATGGTCGCGCTGGGCAAGGTGCGCGGCAATCTGATGATTAATCTGCATACCACGAGTGCCAAGCTGCGCGATCGCGCGGTGCGGGTCGTCGTCGATTTGGCACGATGCGATTACGATGCCGCGCGTCGACAACTTGAAGCCGCGGACTGGAACCTGCGTGCCGTAGTGGAAAAACTATAGCCGTGGCCGCATAGAGCACGCCACAAACAGGCGAGCCGTGCAGAAATTTTGCTTTCCATAAGCGCAGCGGAACCGCATCGCACGAAGGAACATGTGACCGAACCGAAAGGAATGTTATGCTCTGGACAGTATTCGTGATCTTGCTGGTGCTCTGGCTGCTTGGGCTGGTCAGCTCCTACACGCTGGGTGGATTCATTCACATCCTGCTGGTCATTGCGATCGTGGTGCTGATTATCAATTTGATCCAAGGCCGCCGACTGCTGTGAGCCCGCTCAAATGAAACCGGCCGTCATCATCGGCATCATCCTTATTGTCATTGGCATCATCGGATTCGCTTGGGGCGGCTTGGGCTGGACGACGGAAAAGAAAGACGCGCAACTCGGCCCACTTGAGATTACTCACAAGGAAAGCCACGGGATTGCCTTTCCGCCCATTGCGAGCGGGATTTGTCTAATCGGCGGAATTGCGCTCGTAGTTATCGGCAGCCGGAAGAGCTAATCGCCGGCTTTTAAGACCGCAAACGTTTTGCTGCCTTTCCGATCAAGATAGAGAAGGACGCCCCGTTTCGGATCGGCTTTCTTGAGCGCTTCGCGGAACGACTGCACGTTGGTGACCGGCTTGCCATCTACCTCGGTAATGACGTCTTCGCGCTGAATATCCTGGCTCGCAGCGATGCTGTTGTCCTCGACATCGGTTACGACCACGCCTTGCTGAACCGGGAGATGAAGACGCTCGGCAACGTCTTTCGTCAACTCCTGAACCTGCAATCCAAATTTGCCGACACTTTCCTGCGCTGGCGGCGACGGTTGAATCGGCAATGCATTTGATGCTCGCGCAATCTCGCTAGGCAGTTCGCCAGTTTTGATGGGGACTTTGATGCTCTGGCCTTTGCGCCAAACATTTAGCTGGACACTTTGGCCGATTTTCTTTTTCAAAATCTCATGCTGCAGCTGTGAGTCCGTTTCGATCGGGGTTCCATCTACATGCGTGATGACGTCGAACGGGCGCAAATCGCTCTTTGAAGCAGGCGCGTCGGCTTCAATCGTGCGCACCACGACGCCCTTATCGGCACCTTTAAACAAGTCACGAAGGTCCGGGTCGTCGCCGAGTGTCTCGATCCGGATGCCGAGCCAGGGACGCATGATTTTGTGACCGGCGATCAGCTCGGCGCCAATTTCCTTGGCCATGTTACTGGGGATCGCGAAGCCCAGGCCACGATTCATTCCGTTAATCAGCGTGTTCATGCCGATCACTTTGCCGTCGATGTCGCACAGCGGTCCTCCGCTGTTGCCCGGATTAATCGATGCGTCGGTCTGCAGATAATCGGAAATGGAATAGGCGCCAGTCTGCAGCAATTTGCTTCGGCCCTTGCCGCTGATCACGCCGTAGGTGAAAGTGTAATCGAGCTTGAACGGCGCCCCAATGGCGAATGCAAACTGGCCCACCCGCACCCCATCGCTGTCACCCAGTTGGACGACAGGCAAATCTTTCGCATCGATCTTGATGACTGCGATATCGGTCTTCTCGTCTGTACCCACGATCTTTGCCGGGAAATTCCGGCCGTCCCTCAATTTGACGTCGATTTTGTCTGCGCCTTCAACCACATGAAAGTTCGTGAAAATGTAGCCATCTGGTCGAACGACAAAACCGGAGCCTTCGCTTTGGATCGGTCGTGGCGCGCCCGGGTTGCGTCGTTGATTATTGTCGTCGGGCGACCCTTGAAAGAACAAGTCATCGAGCGGCGAACTTTCGGCGATATCGTTTTTCTTAGAAACCTCAATAATGACAACACTCGGCGCGACGGTTTCGAACACTTTTGCAAAAGCGTTATTCAGCTGATGAACGACATCTTTGCCTGCCTCGGCCACAGCCGCAGGAACGGTCTGCGTGGGGACAGCCTCAGGTTGCGCGACAAGCGATGTACTCAGTGCAACGCACAGGGTTAAAATGGACAAACGCATGGGTTGGAAGTTGGACAGCACGGAACATGCAACGTTCAACTGGATACGTCCAATCCCGGCTTGCTCGAAGGTAGGCCCGCAGTTGAATCCAGCCCCTATAATAGCTGGCCCAACCCTGCCTATGCGCGTGTTCAAGAAGCGGTTCGTCTTTCGGATCGGCGTCGTACTTTTGATACTGTTTTTAGCAACGGTGCTTGGACCAGAACCTCCCGCGCGCATCTCCATTTCGCCGAGCGAACTTGTTCGTGCTGTCACGATTCAGCGCGATTCACTCATCGAATTATGCCTGATCGACCATGTCGATCCGAATGGGCATGATGCACAGGGCCGGACACCGTTACTGATTGCAACGTCGCAGCACGATTGGAAAACGGCACAGCGGCTCATCGGCGTCGGTGCGCTTGTCGATCTTGCTGACAAGAACGGTTTTACGCCGCTAATGGCCGCCGCCATGCACGGCAATCTTGAAACCTTCCGGGAGTTGCTGGCCCACTCGAAGAATCTTCGCGTAGAAGCCCGTTGTAAAGATGGCAGCGATTTGCTAGGAGCGGCGCTCGATGGCGGCAATCCGAAAATCGTAGGGTTTGTTGAGGAAAGTCTGCCCCTAATGCCTCAGTGGCGAAGCAGCACCCGGCGCGCTCTTCAAGGCGCCCTGACGACGGGGGACAAGAGCCAAATCCAGCTGCTGCTCAACAAGCACTCCGCGCCTCCAACACCGGAAGGGAAGAATGTGCCGCTGCTCGCGTATGCCGTCGCCGGAAACGACTCCTCCCTTTTTGGCACGCTTTTGTCTTGCGGCGCAGATCCCAACACGGTTCTGCCATCTCGTTGCGATAAGGATTTTCTGGCGCTGCTCCCGTCAAAATCGTTCAGCAGTTATGTTGAAGGGGACAAGGGGCTGACAGTGCTGATGCTGGCAGCGGGCCTCGACCGGGAAGATTACCTGCGCGCTCTGCTTGCGGCAGGCGCTAGCAGGAACCAGCTGACCAAGCGCGATAAAATGTCCGCCCTGGACATCGCCGCGGAGACTGGCCACTGGCGTTCCTCGCAAATTCTACTTGGCGGTGGGCCATCGCCAGATCAGTTGCGCATCGAAATTTCGCTCGCGTTGCAACGGGTTGCTCTCGTTAAGAACGGCGTGCCGGTATACCGCACGCAATGTTCGACTGGACGTCAAGGTTACTCCACGCACAGAGGTGACTTCGTAATTACCAATAAGGAACGAAACCATCGTTCCACCATCTACCATGTGGAAATGCCTTACTTCATGCGCCTGAGTTGCCTCGACTTCGGAATGCACGCGGGGATCGTGCCGAATTATCCAGCCTCACACGGTTGCATCAGGTTGCCGGAGGAAGCTGCTCGCAAATTCTTCTCCGAGATCCCAATTGGAACGCTTGTGACGGTGCAATAAGTATTCGCTGCTGTAGCGGCGGTCTATGACCGCCGATGGTCTGCATGAAACGGTTAATCTTATTCGCTCCCGGTGCAGGCGCGCCCTCGTCGCATCCCTGGATGCAAAATTGGAAAGATCGTTTGCGCGAGATTGGCGACGTCGAGACTCTCGATTACGCCTACATGCGCCAGGGCCGGAAACGCCCCGATCCATTGCCAAAGCTTATCGCGGCGCATCGAGAAGCGTTGAGTGACGCGAGGAAACGACATCCAGCCGAATCAACGATCCTGATTGGCAAGAGCATGGGTGGCCGCGTCGGATGTCATCTTTCGCTCGAAGAAAAAGTGGATGGCCTTGTTTGCCTCGGATACCCGCTCTGCGCGATGGGAGATCGCACAAAACTACGCGATGAAGTTCTGCGGGCCCTGAATACACCAATTCTCTTTGTGCAAGGCACACGAGATCCGCTTTGTCCCTTGGATCTCCTTGAGCGTGTGCGTACCGAAATGAAAACGGAAAATGTTTTACACGTCGTTGAAGGAGGCGACCATTCTTTGCGCGTGCCGAAACGTCAGCTTCAAGCGACAAGTAAAACTCAGAAGTCCACAGACGAAGCATTAAATCGCGCGCGTTTCATTCCGTCCACGCAGGCCAGATTGAGTTCGTGAAAGTCAACACCGACGCATGGAGATGGCGGGATGTTTATCGCTGGCTGCTTGGTTTACGGTGGCCACAGTTTGCGGTGTTCGTCGGCACGCTTTATATCGCGCTCAATCTTCTTTTCGCCGCGCTTTATAGTCTCCAGCAAGGCAGTATCGCTGGCAGCACTGGTGGGCATTGGTTTTTTGATTGCTTCTTTTTCAGTGTGCAAACGCTGGCCACCGTGGGCTACGGCCATATGTATCCCCAAACGCTCTATGGTCACATTGTCACTACTGTTGAAATAATGAGCGGCATCTTTCTGCTCGCGGTAATGACTGGGCTGATCTTTGTCCGGTTCTCGCGACCGAGTGCGCGAGTTGTTTTCAGTAACTCAATCGTGATCGCACCATTAAATGGAAAGCCCACGTTGATGGTGCGCGTAGGAAATGAAAATCAACACAGCATGGTCGAAGCGGAGTTTCGAATCATGTTTTCGCGCGACGAACCACTGCTCGAGGGCGGCGATTTCAGGTACTTCTATGTTTTGAAACTACATTTCGACCGGCTCACGGTTTTCCCGGCTGCCTTAACTTTGCGACACACAATCGATGAAGCGAGTCCTCTCTTTGGCGCAACTCCCAAGTCGCTCGAATCGAGCAGGGTCCTTTTCATTGTCTCAGTGGTTGGAATCGATCCCGTCATTGCGGCCGCTGTTCAAACGCAAAAGGATTACAGCTGGCGCGATGTTCAATTCGGGCATCGCTTTGTCGAAATTTACACCGAACACGGCGGCGGCCGACTCACGGTAGATTACGGCCGCCTTCACGACACCGAACAAATGGACTTCGCGGTTCACACCAACGGATACGACGAGTCTTCAACCGCCAAGTAAGACGCGTTGCGCGCTGGCTTCTGAATTAACTTGTTTATGTTTTAGTCCGCTTCGATAGTTTTCATTGAGAGACTGGCGCGTCTTCAATTTTTATTCGAAAAAAAAACGCAAGCGAAAGGAGCGTTAAAATTATGGGATTACTTGATTCGATACTCAGTGCAGTTAGTGGAGATCAGAAACCTTCCGGGACTGGTGAAGCGAATCCGCTTCTAGGCATTCTCAGCGGCCTTCTCGCGCAGAGTGGAGGCCTGCAAGGCTTGGCCAACAAATTCTCTCAGAGCGGCCAGGGCGACGCATTCTCGTCGTGGGTTAGCATGGGGGAGAACCAGCCGGTTTCCAGCAATCAAATTCAAGAAGCGGTTGGTTCCGATCAAATTCGTGCGATCGCAGCTAAAATGGGAGTGGATCCCAATTTGGCCTCGCAATTCCTAGCTGAGTACCTGCCAAAGATCGTCGACAAACTAACGCCAGCTGGAAAAGTGGATCCTGGTGCGGACACCCATCAAGGGCTGGCCGCTTTGTTGCCATCACTCTTGCAGAGTCTCGGCGGGAAAGCCGACAGCAATCAGTCCGCGCAAGCGTAGGACGTTTCTGCATAACGCGCCGCAGATCGGCTGCAACCAAGGTAGCTTGGATGACTAACCGCACGTTAGTCTGGGTCGGTGTTATGCCTCCGGCGGCAGCAGAATAATCCGTGCAAACTGAAACATAGCGGCTAACAGGTGCACGACGATACCGGTAAAGAACGGCCAGAATGTGTTAAGTACTGCGATGTTGAAGCATTGAAGCAATGCCGCGCCGGTTCCCACGAGCCCAAATAGGTAAAGGCGAATCCGGTAGCAAGCGTGCGTTGTAACTGGATCGGGCCCAATCTTCGAAAGGCCCTGGATGTCGTAATCGCAAACGCCAATAGAATTATGACCGCGACTGCGCTGCACCAACGCCAAATTCCTGCAGGTGCCGGCTTAACTGTTAGCAATAACAGTCCAATTACGCAAAGGGCGAGCGGTAAGATAGAATTAGTCAGAAGTAACCGGAGGCGGAACTTATCAATGGGTGACCAGTCATGGACGGATTCGCGCCGGAATACGACCACAACACCCGCAAAACCAGCAAGCGCAACCGCGATCTGCGCCGCCGTACTCAGAGCTTCACCCGGTTCCATAGCTCTATCATGAACATACTAAAAACGTAATGCGCTTCGTCGCCATCATATGTCTAATCTTTGCGATAGCCAATGGACAAGACGCGCGACCCGATCTAGACGCCGGAAGGCTTCAAACCGGGTCCTTTTCTTTCCGAACATTAGTGGACGGCAGGGAGGTTGGCCGAAGCCGGATTCAGATTCGCAAATCCACCGACTCGGGAACCTATATTTTCTCAAACCTTGTCATCGGCAGTTTTAGCCAATCCTGGGACGCCGTCGCCTCGCCGACGTTTCGTCCAGTGTCAGCAAGGCTCAGTTTAGGGCAAGGCAGCGCGGCACGCACTGCGTTCGACCTCTCCTACCAGGGCAATCGAGTGACTGGGTTCATAACTTCCCAGAAAGAACCGTTAAGGAAACGTGAGGTCGACGAGACAGTAGCTGATGACACTGTAGACCAGCGCATAGACTGGGCCGCTGTTATGGCTCTCGAGAAATATGGCGAGGGGCAGGAATTCCGATTTCATGTTTATGATCCCGGAACGGGAAACTCGCTTGTTAGTGCGCGAACCGGGGAAAGTCAGACGACCACGGTCCCGGCCGGCTCGTTTGGGACCATGCGTGTCTCGTACCGAATTGATAAGCGCAGTGGTCCCGAAACCTATGAGGTGTTTGTCACAAAACAGACTCCTCCACGGTTTCTGGTGAAAGAGAAATTTCCTAACGGCTCGATCGTCGAGCTTGTGGAGCTTACCAAATCAACATCCGACATGTCTAAGTAGTGCTCGGCCTCCATGGCAGGGTCAGCTGATCCGATTCGAACTTACAGACACAGGGAACATGTCAGGATGGCGCGCTGTGATCTGTCGCGCCAGGCGGCAGCAGCGGACGCCGGACGATACTAGTTTTTGATCGCATCTTCGGGTTCAAACACGAACGCAGATGTGAGCTGGTTGACGCGGCGCGCGTCTGCTCAACACCCACTCCCGAATAGCAATCGCGGTCACGCGAACCCGTACGCTACTCAACCAAAGGCTTAAAACGAGGAGTTGCCCAAACCCTCGTTTCTTTGGCCTAGGGAGAAAACTGCGTCCCGAGTTATACCGCCTGATGTGCGGGATCCGCACACAGCAACCCAAAACCATAAGGAGAAACTAATGACAAAAAAAGTGCTGACCAAGTTCGTGCGCGTCGCTTTCACGGCGAGCGTTGGACTACCTTTAATTTTTGCATCAAGCGCATCCGCTCAGTTGCCCGCCCCGGCCGTTCCGGCTAATCCGGCGGCACCGGCGCCCCAAGCTGAAGTCGAGCGCGTGATCGTGACCGGTTCGAATATTCCCACGGCGGAAGAGACCGGCCCGAACCCGGTGGACACTTATCGTCCGCAAGATATCGAGAAGCTCGGTATCCGTAATGCCACCGACCTAACAACCTTTATCCCACAAGAGGCCGGCGGCACCGTGAACCAGAACATGAGCAACGGCGGTGACGGTACCGTGCAACTCAATTTGCGCGGCTTGCTGCCGAAGGAGACCCTGGTGCTGGTGGATGGCAAGCGCATCGCACAGGGGGCTATTTTCTTCGGTTACGACATCCAGTTGATTCCCTTCTCGATGATCGATCACATTGACATCCTCAAGGACGGCGCTTCGGCTGTGTACGGAGCCGATGCCGTGGCTGGTGTGGTCAACTTCTTCTTGATCCACAAGTTCCGTGGCTTGGAGATCGGTGGAACGTACGGAAACACAAACATGGGAGGTTCCAACGACATGGGTGAATGGGAAGCGTGGTTGAAAGCCGGCACGGGCGATGACAAGACGGACATCGTGGTGATCGCCGACATGTACCAGCGCACGGGGGGCCTGTTCAGTCGTGACCGCGACATTTCCAGTAACGGAAATTTCCGACCCTTTGGAGGATTCGACGTTCGCAGCTCGAACTTCCCTGGCCGCGTGCAGGGTGAACGGTTGATCCCGAGCCTGTTCTTCAGCGCGAACTCTCCACCTCCGCATTCGGCTGCAAACGTTTCGACTTCTCCTTTTTATACTCCTCCTGGGGCTGTCCCTGGAATCGCGAATTCTGTGTTGGGCGATGGGAACTACATTGCCTTTAACTTTGCGGCGTTCACCCCGGCGCTTCCGCCGGCGGACCGTCAAGTGTTCTACGGATCGTTTACGCGCGATCTGTGCGACAAATACCTGACGATTTTCTCGGATTTCAAAGTTGCGAGATCGTTTTTCGATTCAGCCCTGGCGGGTGTGCCGTTCACCCCGGATCCATTTAAGATTCCGGGTACTAGCGTGGGATTCAGTCCTTCCGGTATCAGCGTTCCAATCTCCAATCCGTTTAATCCCTTCACTGTGGGGGATACGACATTGGCTATTAACGGAGTCCCAGTCCCCGTGAGTACTGGAGTCCGGTTCCGTGGCCAAAACGATACTGGTCTCAGAAGCGCGAAGTTTACCTACTGGGATTACCTGTTCGATGTTGGATTGAAAGGTGAGATGGGAGAATTTGGTGATTACTTCAAGACGTGGAACTGGGAATTGGGCTTCCGCTACGCTCGCAACGAAGGGCAGGCCTTGGCCCTGGGCAATGTCAGCCAGCCCGGGTTGCGAGACGCGTTGCTAGATACGAACCCGGCTACGGCCTTCAATCCTTTCCTGGGTTTCTTTGGTCGCAATACGAATGCGGCGATAAGCCGGGTGTATGTCAACCTGCATAACACGGCGACCTTTGAGCTGCCATTGGCTTACGCCACGTTTAACGGTGACCTGTTTAATCTTCCTGCGGGGCCGGTGTCGTTTGCGATCGGCGGCGAGTATTACGGTGAGAGATGGGATCGCAAACCGGACTCACTCAACACAACATTCCAAACGATCGGTTCTGTCGACTCGGAGGGCTCACGGGTGAACCGCGATGTTTGGAGTATCTACGAGGAAGTGCGGGTACCCTTTACGAGCCCGACGTGGAACTTCCCTGGCTTCTATAGTTTGGAGGTTGACTTTGCCGAGCGCGAGCAATGGTTCAGCCAAAATACTTCTCCGGTGCTAAGTACCTCGTTCCCGGCAGCGCATAGTACCTACGACGCGCAGAAGCCAAAGGTATCGGTACGCTGGCAGCCGCTCGATCCGAAATATATCGGAGCGCTGACCCTGCGTGGCAGTTACACCGAAGCGTTCCACGCGCCGACATTGCTCGAGCTTTCGCCCGCTGGCCAGCAGGCCTTCCCTCTGGTTGTGGATCCGTTTTCGAACTTCACATTGAATCAGGTCGAGGAACGCATTAACGGAAATCCCTTCCTGCAACCCGAAACTGCCTATGAATGGACCTACGGAGCCGTTTACAGTCCCAAGTGGATCAAGGGTCTGACGGTGAGTGCCGATTGGTGGCACATCGACATGCGCTCCATCGTTGCGACGCTGGGAGCCCAGTTCCTTATCAACAACAGTAATAACCCAGCATTCGCCGGGCAGGTAATTCGGACGCCTCCACCTCCCAATTCCCCTCCCGCTCCGAACGGTGGGCCGGATTTGGGCCCGGTTACTCTGGTCCTCGATCCGAACGAGAATCTTTCTGGCGCAATCTTCGAAGGTCTCGACTATGAGGCGATCTATATCCTGGATTCATCCATCTTTGGCCACGGAGACTTTGGTAGATTGACCACCACAATCAACGGCACCTGGCTGTCCCGGGCTGAGCTTCAGCCTAGTCCCGGGTCCAAGCGTTTCGGTATCGCTGGCGAATTCCTACCGACATCATTCACGCTGACGAGTTCGCTGCCGCGGAATCGGGCCAATTTCAGTATCTTCTATGACGGCCCGGCTGACACATGGTTGGGTGGCCTGGATGTGGGTGCAGTTGTTCACTGGGTTGGGCAATACGAAGACGACAACCAATCGATAGTGGGCAGCAAGCCGCAGACCCCGCGAACAATCCCGGCAGGCGGCAGCGCCTTCGTTGTTCGCACTGGTGAGACTTTTGGGCCTGGCGAGGAGAGCCCGTTTGCGCGCAAAGTGTCAATGTGGACCACGTTCGACCTGATCCTAAACTATACGTTTAACCTGCCGCCGCCTGCGCCCGCCGAGGTGCCTGGCTTTGCCAAGGATGGCGGCAAGAACGTCAAGATGAAGGATGGCAAGGAAAAGAATGTCGTTCCAGTGTCCACGGCCGAGTATGGCTGCAGCAACTGGAAATGGTGGCTTAACAACACCACTGTTACTCTCGGCATGCAGAACGTGTTGGACGAAGACCCACCGTTTGTAGCTGGCAACTTTGAGAACGGGTATGATGAGTCACTAACCACAATCAAAGGCCGGTTCTGGTACGTCGGGTTAAAGAAGAGATTCTGAGATTTCTCCGTTAGTTAGGTTACAGAAGAGGCAGCCCGCTTGGGCTGCCTCTTTGTCATTCCGAGCAGCACAGCGGTTCGGGGCGTCGCAACGCTTATCAAGCGAAAAAGCGCCTCATATGGGTTGTAGCCCGCCTGCCTAGCTATGTCGTCCCCCTGCAGCGCTGCGAATTGATGATAGGTCTTTATGCAGCACGCAATACAGTCGATCTTGCGCGCGCAGTAGCAGATTTGCGAGCGTCCACATTCGCCGAGCTACTATTGCTTTTGGGAGCTCGCCTCAGGGCACGATAAATCCGCGGCCGAACGCCCGTGAACCGCTCGAAAGCCACACTGAACACATCTGCGCTCCGGAATCCGAGAGAAGAAGCAATGCTCTCAATGCTGTTGCGAGGAACCAACAATCGTTGCCGCGCTTCCGCAATACGCGCTTCGGCGACGAATTGAGCAGGGGTTTTACCAAAGGCTTCATGGAATAAACGAGTGAAGTTCCGGCGGGACATCGCCGCTCTTTGGGCGAGAACGTCTATGGAAAGATCGTCGCTGAGATGAGAGAGGATCCACGCTGGAAGATCAGCAAAACGGTCAGACGATTGGATCTGAAACTTCAGAGCTTCAGAGTACTGTTCGTGTTCACCTGACCTCTTAACGTGAACGACCAATTCGCGCGCCAAAGCCAACGCGACATGACGACCGTAATCTTCCTCAGCCAAAGCAAGCGCAAAATCGACGGCTGAGGCGCCACCTGCAGAAGTGTAGAAAGGCCCGTCTTTGACAAAAAGATTGTTGGGATTAACACGGAGTTTTGGAAATCGCGAAGCAACATCTTTTGCAAATCGCCAATGGATCACCGCCTGGCGTCCATCGAGCAGCCCCGTTGCTGCAAGCGGGTAAATGCCTTTTCCAAGGCACGCAATGCGTCGCGTGTTCGGTGCCCGCTGTTTTAGCCATTTCACAAGCTTTCTGTTGAGCTTTTCGTCATTACCTTCACTTCCACTGCAAACAAACACGGTATCGAGTGGCGGCGCCTCGTCCAGATGCACATGCGGCCTTATGACGATACCGCATTCTGTCACGCACGGCCCTGCGTTGATACCAATCGTCATCACTCGGTAGCAACGGGATTCACGAGCCACCGGCTGGTCACTCTTGCGAATTACCGCACGCGAAAAAACTTCGGCGGGACCCATCAAATCAGTCGCAGTTATCTTTTCGTCTACAATCAAACCAACTGTCTTTGGATCCATGGCTGGAGCGAATGCTTCAGCCAAATTCGCGATCGCGGCTTTCTTTACAATATCCAGTCGGGATGATTCGATAAGGCCACTTTGGACACGGAGTGGAACACCATCCGAAGCGAAGGTGCTGCTTTTTATCGATCAACGCGTGCTGCCGCTGGAGCGAAACGATGCATTACCAGCGCAATGGGCAGGCCTACGCAGAACAGGTGAATGACTAGCTGCGACCAGCCCATCGGGGGCTTGAACAGAACAGGCGTATGGAGATAGAGACTGCGAACCCACGACATAATCCCCGCCGTCCCGAAGTTATTGACCGCAAAAACCGCCGCTCCATAAAGCATTCCCACAGCCACGACTCCCGCAAGTTTTTTGGGCAACGGTAGCCTACGGCTTAGCGCGTAAAAAATCGTTGCCACGGTCACCGCCATTGTGAAATGCATCATGAGGCCCAGCGCTGCGGTCGCAAATCCGCCTTCTAGTGCGCCCCGGCCCAGCAAGCCGCTGGCGACGCCTTTCAGTACGCGCGCTGGCGGGAAGCCGTAGGCAATGCGTGCATTGATGCAGGCCGCCGTGATGTCCAGCACGCCGACAAGCGCGCCCGCGTATAGAATCGGTTTGAGGCTTTTCATAATAGCGAGGACGGCGCTGAATCTGGCAAACGTCTGCCCATTTTCACAAGACCCAGTTAGTGAAGTTCAATAAGTCCACCTTCAAGCAATCTCACACAAGCCCGTCCGGCGAGTATCCGCTGCGCTCTTTGTTATTTTGTTCTATGTATGATGAAAGCCCTATTCTCTCTTAAAAACCCTACCTTGGGGTAGTAATCCATTGCTGTCCGGACTGAAAGTAGTAAGAGCATTGATTGTTCTCCGATTTTCTCTCTGATGAGCTCAATAAGCTTTTTGCCGATTCCTGACTTTTTGCAGTCGGGGCTAACAGCGAGATCAGCAAGATAACTACACCAGACCCAATCTGTAATTGTACGAGAAACACCTACCAGGTTGTCTCCATCCCAGGCGGTTACAATCAGATCCGAATTTTCGAACATTGCTTTTATTCTTTCAGGATCATGCGTTGGCCTAGGAAGACCTGCATCGCTATAGAGCTTAATGATTTGTTGTGAAGTCGGTGTGATGTCGAACTTGTAGGTTATTTTGCTAGTCCCGAGCTTTTTCGTAGTCATGTACGTTGGCGCGTGGTTTACTTGGGTTTCAACGCGGGCACGGCAGAGACATCGATCTGGTAAATGTCCCCGAGTCCGTTGCCAGGTGCGTGCAACTCTTTTAACACCTCGGCCGTGGTTCGCCGCTGCGGCTTGGCAGGCAGTGTTGGCACGCGGCAACTCATCCAGATTAGATATTTGCCATTTGGCGTGAGCTTGGGTGACAGTTCGCGTGCAGGGGAATTGATCTCCGGTCCGAGATTGACCGGCTCACTCCATTTGCCATCGGCTTGCTTGTGCGAGAGGTAAAGATCGTAATCGCCTAGAGAGTCGGGTCGCCTGGTGGCCGCAAGCAGTAGCAACCGCTCATCTTCGGTAACGAACGCTTCGTACTCGCCTGCGCTGGTATTAACAGGCGGGCCGAGATTCTCCACCGCATAGCTGCCATTCTTTTGCGGCACTGCGCGATAAATGTCACCCAGGCCTTTGGAATCCCCACGTTCTGAGCCGAAGTAGAGAGTTCCATTCTTTAAGACGACGGGATAATACGAGTCGGCATCGCTGTTGACTGGTGCTGGGAGGTGACGCGGCGCGCTCCAACCCGAATCCGTCTTGTCCATAACCCAGATGTCGTGATGCGACTGCCGTTCCCCGCCCGCGTCTACGGGGCGATCGGAGATAAAGTAAAAGTGTTTGCCATCGGCAGTGATGTAGGGATCGGCGTCCTGGTATTGGCCGGCGAACGGTGCGACCTCCGGCTGAGACCAAGTGCCGTCCTTGTAGCGCGAGACGAAGATAGACCAGCGCGAGAAATTTGGGGCCAGTTTGAGAAAATACATCTCGCGGCCGTCGGGCGTGAAGGTCACGTGCGAATCATAATCGCCGGTGGAGATGGTACCGGGCGCAAACAGAGTCGCGCGTGGAAGCGGCTTTGCCGAATCGTAGGGTGCTGGCTGTGGAGCCAGCGACGCGGTCATGATCGTCAGGGCTATTGGGCAGGTGCGTACGAAATTCCATTTCACTGTGCGCAGCATGCTAACTCGAAAATTGCCCAGTCGACAGTCTTTCAAATCTGCACGGCTTGGAAGTTTCAGTAGCTCGGGTTTTGTCCGCTCCTTTCCATCCGGAAAGGCTCGGCTTACAACGCGCGTTGAAATTCCATTGTCCAGTTCGTTTCCCATGTCTTTCCTGCATCTGGCGAATAGGCCTGTTCCCAGCGCGCGGAGGTGCTGTTGATCTGCGACCAAACAAACCGTACGCGCATTGGTTTTCCGTTAATCGTCGTGTGGCCATAGAAAGTGCCGACGCCGTTCTCGAAACGACCTTGAACAGGCGGATCTAGCTCGCCGTGCGGCGTGCGGCCATCCAGCCACCAGATTGACCATTGCGAGATTTTCGGATCGTAGGAACGCAGCGCAACGGCTTGATAGGTGCCGCTGGGTGCGTTGATCGTGTACTCTTCCAGATTCGCTCTACCGTCCATGACCTCCAGGTGGCTTGCCGTTCCGTCTGCGTTCAGCCATTCGCGGGCATCTTTCTTCACTCGAAGATAGCGATGGTGAACACGCCAGTCGCCGTGAAGAAAATCGAAATCGTGCAGGTCATTCTGCTTCGCGGCACCTTGTGCGGAATTCGCGGTATCACGGTTGAAATTCATGATCCAGTTAGTCCCCCACGTCTTTCCGCCGTCGGATGAAAGAGATTGTTCCCAGCGAGCAGATGTCGGTGTGATGTTCGACCAGAGGAACCGCAGGCGCATTGGTTTGCCGTCTTGCATATAGTCGCCGTAGAAAGAGCCGATGCCGTTCTCGAAACTGCCTTTAACTGGTGGATCGAGGGGACCGGAAGGGTAGCGTCCGTCGAGCCACCAAATCGCCCATTGGTCTGTCTTCGGATCGTACGCGCGCAGCGCGATGGCCCGATACGCGCCATAGGGCGCGGGCAGCGCGTGCTCTTCCATGTTCGCCCCGCCATCCATGAGCTTGCGATTACTGCAGGTGCCCTCGAAATCTACCCACTCCTGACTGTCCGGTTTCAAGCGGTGATGATGCACGCGCCATTTGCCGATGAGAAAATCGAAATCGTGCATACCTGTGTGCGGGCTCGAGGTTGTTTCAGTAGTCTGAGCGGAGCCAATCGAATTCATCGCGGCGGCAATGAAGGCGACAGCGAGAGAACGACGGAAGTTTTTCATGAAAGATCCTTTCTCGCGTGGCGATCAAACGATGACGTTTTCATTTCTGTTCTTCACCCAACCATCGCAGTCGCGAACGATGGGTCGGGTCGAGGACCATTAGCTCTGGGGCGCTTCTAAGCAGGCCAGTAGCTGAGAGCGATTGTGCCGAGCGCTCCGCCAGCGGATTAAAAAAGCTCTCCAATGTCTGGTTGTCTTTGATAATGCCGAGCCACACGAGGTAAGGGCCATCCATTCGCACGGGCAACTGTGGAAAGTTATTTGGCACATCGAGCGTGACCAGAACGCCGGCTTCACGCGCGCCCGCGGCTCGATAGCTGGCAAACGTCTCCTCAGCTTGCCGGGCAAAAGCATCGACACTGTTCGGCTTAACAGCGAATATCTGCGCGATCACTACCCCTTGAGCGCCTTTTCTCTCCTTAATTGGATCGACAGCTGGAAAGACTGGGACGCCACTCGCTGTGGTCAGCGGGCGGAGTAGTAAAACGTTATCTGAGTCAACCATGAGACTGTTCATAGTGGACGCATGCTCTCTCCACAGAGGGCCGTAATAGAAACCCGAGTTGATTATGGCGCGCGCATCAGTGTTCTTAAAACCTCTCATCCAGGTAAAACCAACCGGATTTTTACGTTCGAAAAATTGTCCAAACACAATGGCGCCCATCTGCTGAAAGGCTTCGGGGAAATAGTCAAAATACTCCGCGAAGCGTTCTCTCTCACCTTCCTTAATTGTGTAACGGCGAAACTCGATGACCTGATAATCCTGCAAGTGTTTAACATGATCCATGGCTTTGCTCGTCGTGTTCTGACTAGTCTCGGCAAATATCGTGGTACTCATTGCAAACAGTGAAGTCGTTGTTAGAATTCGAAGCAGAACAGTGTTAGGCCGCTGAACCATTGAAGAGATGAGCAGCTACTTGTTTGCCTCAAGAATTATCTCGCGGACGATCGCGCGACGTGGCAACGCAGAGGTTGATTCGTTGACGAATTCGTTGATATAAAGCCGCGGCCCATACAGCGAATAGGCGATTCCGTTTGGGAAAGACAATCGCACGTTGGCTCCCGTCCCATCCACAATCCCGCGCTCGCCATTGCCAAGGATGCGCTTGGCGGTTCCATCCAATGTTACTTTATAAATTGAGTGCGATTGCGAGGCGGTGACATAAAATCGGTCGTCCTTAAAACATAGATGCCCCAGTCCTTTCTCGGAGACTGTCGTAAAGGGAGTGACCACGCCTTTGGGATCGATCTTCAACATCTTGTTATCGCGATAATTGACGACATAGAGATTTCCCTCCGGACCGAAGCAAATACCGTTTGGACACTTGAAAAGATCGCTCTTTGCGAATGATGAAACGGTTCCGTCCGGCCCGATCTTTGCGATCGAATTACCGCGACAGTTCGCGACATAGACATCGCCCGTTTGCTTGTCGACCGCGATGCCTACAGGGCCGCTCAGACCGCTGGTGACAAACGGCTGCGTTTGGCCTTTTCGATCAATTTTGGTGATTGAATCGGCATAGAAATTCGATTGTAAGAGGTTGCCTTCATTGTCGATCGCGTTGCCGGACGCGCCATAAAGGCCCGACGCAAATACGTGACGCTCGCCGTCCGGTGTGATCTTCCAGACGACATCGCCAAAGTCGGCGACATAGAGATCGCCAACGGCATCGACCGTTACGCCGCCGACGCTGTGGCCGTTAATCACATCAGTAAGCGAACGGATTCTCGTTTGCGAGCGCGCCGAAACGGCCACAAAGAGCAGCGCCAACACGAACAATAATCGGAGACTGCGTCTCAATACCGTGGACGAACGGATAGTCATATTTGGTTAACGCTCAATCGTTGATTCGTTCGGACACGTCGAAGAAATTCCATTCCCACGTCTTGCCGTTGTCCGGCGAAAAAGCCTGACCCCAGATCGGGCGCTCTTTGTTCCGGGCGTCCCAGCGGAAGACGACTAAGATCGGCTTTCCGTTCAGGGTGTCTTTGCCGAAGAAATGACCCACGCCGTTTTGGTCGAAGGAACCAACCACTGGCGGCTCGATCCTCCCGGTGTTGCTCGCGATCCAGTAAAGACTCCAGAGTCGCGTCTTCGGGTCGAACAACCGCAGAGTCAGGCCTTCGAAAGGCTTCCCTCCCATTCCGGGAAAGTCCGTGGTGGAATAGGTATCCATGTCGGCCGCGCCGGTCAGGATCTTCGTGTTCACAGATGAGGAATCGAACTCCGTCCAGTCGCGACAATCGGCCAGCCGTTTGTCCAGATGCCGATTGTGCATCTTCCATTTCCCGACGAGAAAATCGAAGTCGTTATTGGACGAGCCAGGTGAAGCCGTGATCTTGAGGTCGCCTTTGGCGTCGAATTCTACTTTGGGAATAGGAATACTCGGATCCGGGACCAGCTCCGGCTTTTGCCCGAGCGTGCTGAAGATTGCGGCGAAAAAGAGAATAAAGGCGAAGCGTTTCATAGAGATTCAACAGTTCGTTTATTGATTTGGTTCTTGGGTTCCGTTTCATTTGAGACGTAACTAGGCGGATTGATTCCATTCTTTAACCGGGCGTCATTCTTGGGCGCATCAGCGCGAAGCTTCAGCGGAATCACGCCGGCCCAAACGTCCAGTGCGTAATCTTCCTTTGCGTCAACCGGGTCTCCCGTTCTGACTTTTGCGGACGCTTCCCGGATCGGCAAAGACAAGACGGCGGTCGCTGCGAGTTCACTCTTGTTCGGCGGGCGCACCTGTTGCCAGCGGCCGGGAACGATGTGTTCGGTAAAGGCGCGTAAGGCTTCAATTTTTTCTTCCTCACCGCTGACAAGACTCGCCGCGCCGAAAACCACCACCGACCGATAATTGACCGAATGATGAAACGCGGAACGCGCCAGGACCAAACCGTCAATCAACGTTACCGTCGCGCAGACTTCAATGCCATCGCTCATTGCTCGCAACATCCGGCTCGCGCTCGAACCGTGAATCAAAAGCCGGTCGCCGAGGCGGGCGTAACCGGTCGGGATGACGAAAGTCTTGCCGCCAATCGTAAATCCGACGTGGCAGACGAAGCCTTCATCGAGAATTTTGTAAATCGTCTCGCGATCAAGCGCGCCGCGTTTCGGCAGCCGCCGAAGCTTCGTTCTTTCAGTTGGTTTGATTTGGTCGTTCACTTTTGTGATTGTTTTTAGAGAACAATTGGGATTAGCACAATAGCCATTTTTGATATTTCTAATAAGACCACTTTTGAGGTAAGTGTTACGCGATGACCAGAGAACAGAGCCTGTTCATAATGCTCGATAGCCGGGGTTCGGACAGGCCGCTTTACCGGCAGATTTACGAGGCGATTCGCTCGGCGATCTTGAGCGGCGAATTCGCCCCCGGGAAACGCCTTGCCGCGACGCGCGCGTTGGCGAGGGAGCTGGGCGTCTCGCGCATCACCGTCTTGAACGCCTATGAACAGCTTTTCGCCGAAGGCTATCTCGACGGTAAAGGCGGTGCGGGAACTTTTGTCGCCGCCGAACTCCCGGACAATTTGCTCAAGACCGAAACTGTAAAACGATCGAAGCAAAGAAAGACCGACGCGCCGCTTCGATTGTCGCCATTCGGCGAAAAACTTGCGAGGAAAGATGTTGGTAGTATCCGCGCACGGACGATTGCAAAATTCCACCCGTTTCAAAATGGGCTGACGGCGGTCGATAAATTTCCGTTCGAGATTTGGTCGCGGATCGCGGCACGCTTGCATCGAAACCCGTCGCGTGAGGTTCTCGGTTACGGCGATCCGCAAGGTTATTTTCCACTTCGTGAAGCGATCGCCGCGCATTTAGGATCAGCACGCGGAGTGAACTGCACGCCCGAACAGATTATTATCACATCGGGAGCGCAGCAGGCGCTCGATCTGGCGGCGCGAATTTTTCTGTCGGAGAAAGATTCAGTATTGATTGAAG
>QHPC01000090.1 GCA_003218915.1 Verrucomicrobiota bacterium | reverse complement strand
TTTTTTGTCAATCTTGCCGGCGCCAGCTCCAATCTCGGCGGCAACTGCCCAATCGCTCACCTTTTTCCCTTCGCGCAGCGCAGCGTGAGACAGCGCAAGGCGAACGCGATCATCGTCAAAACCAAAGTCCCTGGCGGCTTCGGCCACGCAGTTCGGTGCGAGCCATTCCGGGAGACTGGGATCGTACCAATCGGTGTTGAGCATGAACGGCGAACGCATCATCATTCCGCTGCGCCGATAGAACCATTGCTCCTGCTCGCGCGACGTTGGCAAACCAATGGGATCCATTAAAGCGACCTTCCACTGAAACTCGACGCGGCCGTCATAACGCTTTTTCAATTCCGCCCAGGTAGGCTCGGACCAGAAACACCAGGATGAAATAACGTCGAGATAGTCGGTAACAGTGATTCGCATGTTTGAATGTTAAAAAAGGTTGAAAAGTTACAAGGTTGAAAAGTTTAGTCGTTGAAGGGTTGAAGCGAGCGATTCTTATTGCCGCTTTAACGCTTCAACGCTTTAACCAGTTACTTGAGGCTAGCGCCAACTTTGTCTGTGGACCTAAACCATATTTTTCTTTTCCTGGCAGTAGTTTCATCGCTGCTAGTGCTCGCCCGTGCATGGCGTCCAGGGCAACCTTATCGCGGCTGGCGTACCGCTGCACTAATTGTTCTGGCAATAAGCTGTGTATCGTGGATTTTTTTGCGCAGCGCTGCCGGATACATCGGCGGCATCGCGTGGTTCGCGCTTTTGCTCCTCCCGGCGATTGGATTGCGCAAAATGACGGAGTTCGCCGCTGAGGGAGACTACAAATCGGCGGCAAGATTCGGAACAACTCTTCAAATCTTGCATCCCAGCGCCGAGTTGCGCGATCAGGTTCAATTGTTTCGGCATTTGGAATCTCACCAAAACCGCCCGGTTGCTTTCAGAACCGCTCCAATCGCGGGCCGTGTTCGGCATAGCCAGCTCCGAACCACGTCGGCAGTTCTCGCGTTGATTCTGCTCAACGTAGTCGCATTCCTTTTCGAGATTTCCGCTGGCGATCTGAACGACCCGGAAGTGCTGCATCGAGTCGGAGCACTTGAGCCTTATGCCGTTGTAGTCCAGGGAGAATACTGGCGGCTTTTTACTGCCCTATTCTTGCACGGAGGTTTTACCCATCTGCTTTTCAATATTTTCGCGCTTTATATTCTTGGCCCGCCGTTAGAACGATCCATAGGCACACTCCGATTCGCGGTGTGCTATTTGGTTTCAGGACTTGCCTCCAGCGCGGGTGTTGTTGGTTTGACCGTACTCGGCTTCGTGCAGGTCGCCCAGCTCGTTGGCGCGTCCGGTTGTATCATGGGAATCGTCGGCGCGTGGGCGGGATTCTTACTGAGACATCGTCACGCGCCGCAAGCGAAACAACGCCTGGGAAACGTCGTGATGATCATAGTGATTCAAGTCGCCTTCGATCTTTCAACGCCACAGGTCAGCATGGCGGCGCATCTGTGTGGACTAGTCGCCGGTTTCTTTCTCGGGCTCCTCCTCGCGCCGCGGCGGATAGCGCACGCCACCTAGCGAAGCTGAAGGAGGGTTGGCTCAGAACAAACTTGTCTTTTGGACGCGCGCTCCCTTAAGACAAACGCCGTTCGCAATAGAATCTTCGTTTTTCTTCGCTACCTTCTGTGAAAATTTGTCAGTAACCGGGGTCACCAACCCCAGCTAAACGAATTCGCATGCCGACATTTCAAACGTATAACGTAACTCCCATCCTGCCGGCGGCGCTTGAGCCGTTGCGCGAGATGAGCTTCAATCTGTGGTGGACGTGGGAACCGGCCGCGCGCCGGCTGTTCCGTCATCTGGATCCGGAGCTCTGGAACCGAACAAATCACAATCCGGTCCGGATGCTCCAGCTTTCGCGGCAATCCAGACTGGAAGAACTCGCACAGGACAAAACTTTTTTGCGCGAGTTGCAGCAGGTCTTTGAGGAATTCGAAAAATATCTCGGGCGACACGATACTTACGGAAAGACCGGTGCTGGAAGCGCGATCAAGAATCCGATCGCCTATTTCTCAGCTGAGTTTGGTTTTCACGAATCGATCCCGAATTATTCCGGCGGCCTTGGTATACTCGCTGGAGACCATTGCAAATCGGCGAGCGATCTGGATTTGAATTTCGTTGCGATCGGTCTGCTCTATCGGCATGGCTATTTCCGGCAGCAGATTGACAAGGACGGCGTTCAGGCAGCGATCAATCTGAACCAAAATTTTTATCACCTTCCAATCCGTGAAGCGCTTCGCGGCAACGGGAAACCGCTGATTTCGGTACCGATTCTGGATCGGCAGGTTTTTGCCAGGCTCTGGGAATTGCGCGTTGGAAGGGTAAGTCTTTATCTCCTGGACACCGATCTTCCGGAAAACAACGCCGAGGACCGATTGATTACTGCTGAGCTTTACGGCGGCGACCTCGAGATGCGCATGCGTCAGGAGATCATGCTCGGAATTGGCGGCGTTAAAGCGCTTGCGGCGCTCGGCATTCAGCCGGGCGTGTTTCATATGAACGAGGGACACTCAGCGTTTCTGGCGCTCGAACGCATTCGTCTCAATGTGGTGGAGAAGAAGCTCGATTTCTATTCAGCTCTTCAGCTGGTAGCGGCGGCCAATGTTTTTACGACGCACACTCCGGTGCCCGCCGGAAATGACTCGTTCCCGCGCGAGATGATGCGGAAATATTTCGGTAATCTTGCCAAGGAACTAAACGTTTCGTTCGACGAGCTGTTCTCATTCGGCCACACACGCATCAATCCAGAAGACCCATTCAGTATGACCATCCTGGCGCTGCGTCTTAGCCGGCACGCAAATGGGGTAAGCAAATTGCATGGTGAAGTGACCCGTTCGCTTTGGAAAGATGTCTGGGCAGGCGTTCCCGTCCATGAAGTGCCGATCACCAGCATCACAAACGGAGTCCATACCAAAACCTGGATGGCGCCGGAGTTTGCCGCACTCTATCGCAAGCATCTCGGGGCATGGGAGGAACACCTCACCGAGCCTGAGTTCTGGCGTGGCGTCATCGATATTCCCGATGCGCAACTTTGGGATACGCATCAAAGACTCAAACTCCGACTGATTGAGTTTGTGCGCGACCGGGAACGAAGGCGTCGCGAACGAATGGGGGAATCGCCCGAGTCCATTCGCAGGGTCAACCGCATTCTTGATCCGGAAATCTTAACGGTCGGTTTTGCGCGTCGTTTCGCGACTTACAAACGCGGCACGCTCCTATTCAGCGACAAGGAACGCTTGAAACGATTGCTGAATGACGCGACGCGTCCGGTGCAGTTCATTTTTGCGGGCAAAGCGCATCCACGTGATGAATCCGGCAAGGCGCTCATTCAGGAAGTTTACAGACTTAGCCACGAAGCTGGCCTGGAAAATCGCATCGTCTTTCTGGAGGACTACGATAGCTACATCGCGCGCCGCCTGGTGCAGGGTGTTGATCTTTGGCTGAACCATCCGTTGCGTCCCATGGAGGCGAGCGGAACCAGCGGAATGAAGGCTGCTCCAAATGGCGGAATCAACCTGAGCGTTCTCGACGGTTGGTGGCGCGAAGGCTACAACGGCAGCAACGGCTGGGCCATTGGCGCGGAGATTAATAATGGCACTACGGAATTTCAGAATGAAGTGGACGCGAGCAGTCTTTACCACCTACTGGAAAACCAAATCGTTCCTCTCTATTACGCGAAACCGGATGGCAAACTTCCTCTCGCGTGGCTGCAACTGATGCGGGAATCGATCCGCAGCGTCACGCCGGTCTTCAACACGCAGCGGATGGTGAAGGAATACACCGAGCAACTTTATGTCCCGGCCGCGAAATCGTACGAGAATTTTTCCCGGGACGGCTGCGGCGCAGCCACGCACCTGAGCCAGTGGAAAACGCAAATACGCAAGGACTGGGCAGCGGTGAAGATTTCGGACGTCCAAATAGGCAATAAGGATCGGCAAAGCATTTTGGTCGGTGAATCGCTGGAAATCACGGCGCGAGTTCATCTCGGCGCCGTCGATCCACAACACGTGCGAGTGGAAGCCTACCATGGCGAAGTCGATAATGGTGACATTCGGAATCCTTCGGCGACACTCCTTAATCAAACCGGCAGCGCGGATGGAGATGGCAATTACATTTACCACGGAGCAGTGCCTGCGTCTGAAAGCGGCACATATGGCTTTAGCGTGCGCGTTATGCCCAT
>QHPC01000089.1 GCA_003218915.1 Verrucomicrobiota bacterium | reverse complement strand
CGTCGGAACGACGCGCCACCAATCGTGGTTGAAAAGCGAAGAAGATCTTTTTCAATCAAGGTGGATGTTGCTTTAACCTGATCTTCAACTTCTCCGGTGACCGACACGCGCCGTGAGTAATCGCCCAGATCGATCGTAACGGATGAGATCGGTCTGTCGGGCCGATAATAGGTGTAAGAAAATTTGAAGAGTTCCTTCGGGAACGCGACGCTGCTCGCAAGCGAAAAGTGCGGTATCTCGATTTCATACCTGCGGACGCCAAGCTTTACACTCTCTCGGGCAGACTCTTCGTTGTTCGCAGGCCCATTGGCAGCGGCAACCAGTGTTTGAGTCTTGCGTAAAATAGTATCGAGATCAGCCGCAGACAGTTTCAGAGGGGGTAGAGTACGGTTCGCTGAAAATTCCGCGTTCTTTGCAGTTAGCGAAGTTGTCGGCAGCGACAGGCATATGCTCATAAGAACCAAGGAAACGCATCTTCGCATTCCTGGTTTCAGAATGTAGTAAAAAAGCAGTGTTATTTTACGTGTTCCTTCTCTTTAGGAATCCGATTGCCGCTCCTGCAATCGCCGCAACGATAAGCCAGATGACTGGCTGTGGCAGTGAGTGCTTAGAGGATTGAGGCGCTGGACGGTTCGCAAACTCTATTGGAATCTTGAGTTGCGAAACAGCCACTGTTCTAGGGTCGAAACGCCATCGTGAATACGCTTGCAGCGCAGCGCCATCAAGTTGTTGATTTCCTGTGCTCGTCAGCATCCGCGCGCCGGCAACCATGCCTGTTTGTTTGTCGATCGTCACTAAAACGACACCTTTTCCAATGAGTCCCTGTTTTGTCGATTCAGGGCGATATACTGGCTTGGGTGTGTAGATCGCTCTGGGTGGAGGCGGTTGTCTTACAGGACTACTTGCTGACTGGGCGTGTAGCGAGGAAACAAAAACAAGGTTAACAGCAAGGAGGAAAAGCACCTCGCGCAGCAATGCTCGCCATTTCAGCACCCGTGTGGCTGCGTTTGTGATCTCAACGACAGCAGCGGGTGAAGAAAGCTCGTCCATTCGAGCAATTGCTGCGCGCCCTCAAATGACGGCGCGCACAGATTTATTTGTCAGGCAACCCGGGTTATTTGAGTTGCAAATCCACGCCACCGCCAGTCGCGTTGACAGCAACTCCCTGTTGCGTGGAGGAAACGCGGACTACCACACCGGCCTGGTTTGACATGATGGTCCCACTTTTCCCAGCGCCAAGAGTCACGCCCCGCGTTCCCGCGCCACCCACGTCATAATGACCGTTGAAATCTTGAAGATGCTTCAGGTTGAAAACCTCACCATAAGCGGAAGAACTGGTCGCCCCGACCCTGCCTACCGAAAGTCCTTTTACTTTAACCGGATAATCTTTGCCTCTGTAGGTGAGCGTGCCTGATCCCCAGCTGACACCAATTCCAAGAGCAAAGCCACCGGTGCTCAGCCGCAATGTTGCATCTGGCTTGGATCCATGATGATGAGTCGCTGCCTGTGTAAATCCTGTCATCACGCCCAGGATTAATAGTGAAACTGCAATTTTCTTTACATTTTCCATAGTTGTATCTCCTTTTATTTGTTTCGCCGCAAAACTAACGTTCCTCTCCGACGGGTTCCATGGGACCAAAGTCCAATGTCCCCATCGACGAAGTTCACCTTATACTGGGCGAAGGCAATGGTTGAAAAGCAAAAAGGTTACGAAACTACGAAGTCCTCGACCTAAGACTAAAGATCCAAAAGCCATCCATTATGATCGTAAAGTGCGCTTGCGTGATGGGTTGGTCCTTAAATGCGGCTACGCTCCACGCCGGCACGACGGTCGCGCTACGGACGGTTAGTACCGTTTCTTCGGGCGATCCAATAAGCAAAGCGTTCGCAGTACTACTTGACCAGGACGTGCCCCTCCAGGGTAGGGTTCTGTTGAATTCTGAAACAAAGCCGTTCAGAAAGGTTCGCCGGTCGATTCTATGAAGCTGAAGTTTTATGGTACGCGGGGGTCCATCCCCGTCTGCGATGCTGGTTTTCAGCAATTCGGCGGCAACACGACGTGCCTGCAAATCACCGATACAAACCAAATCGCCATCATCGACGCCGGCACGGGACTGCGAAATCTGGGCAGGGACCTTCTCGCCATCGGCCACAAGCAGGAGCAAATCCGTATCGCGTTCACGCACTTTCACTGGGACCATATCCAGGGCTTTCCGTTCTTTGCCCCGGCTTATGATCCCAAACAGAAAATCACGCTCCTGACGCTTGGCCGCGACCAGACAATCAGCAATTTGCGGGAGATTTTCGAAGTCCAAATGCAGGCGGAATATTTCCCGGTGCAATTGGATCACATGGGGGCCAACTTCGAGTTCCTGCAAATCGCCGATGCCACCGAACACTTCACTGGCATCAACAATGTGGAAACCATAGTCACCGCTCAAAGGCACAATCATCCCGGCGGAGCGTATAGTTTCCGGATCGAGCGAAATGGGAGAGTCCTCGTCGTTTGCATAGATGTCGAGCATGGCGAGCAGATCGATCCGCGGCTGGTGAAATTGGCACGCGGCGCGGATTTGTTGGTCCATGACGCGCAATACACGGCCGAGGAACTGCAGAAACGGCGCGGATGGGGACACAGCAGCTTCGATCAAGCCATGCAAGTTGCGGAAATGGCCGGTGTGAAGCGCCTGGCCCTCACGCATCACGACCCCGACCACGACGACGAGTTTCTTGAGCGCATCGAAAAATTGTGTCAAGAACGGTTCCCCAATGCGGTGCTTGCCCGCGAAGGAATGGAAATCTCGATCGGGGAGGCAACGTGAGGCTGCAAACCGGAGACGTCAGCCCAGTAGTACCCGCTAGCCCTCGAGAATCGCGGCATTGCCGCGGCTCCGCACGACCGGTTGATCGGTAATGATGACAGTAGTGCCCGGTTCGATGGTGTCGTAGACCTTGTTCGCAAACTCCGGATTGATCCGGAGGCGCGCCGCGATTTTCTCCGCGGGTACGCCACGGCCACTACTAGTCACGCTCATCCATCGGCGCGCGGCGCGGCCTGGAGCCAGTGAGCTTTCCCGGTCTGTTGTGCCTTCGAGCAGCGAGAAGACATGGTTTCCGAGTGATCCGCGTCCGTCAATCTCGACGGAGCCGCGCCCGATGGGATTGCCATTGCGATAGACGTAAAGCGCGCGATCGGCGGCGCTGACGACGATTGTGATCGGCCCGCTCGAGCTGCGCTCTGGGTTCCAGTCGTACTCATTATTCGCGATCGGGCGTAACATCTCGGGCGTAAAATCCTTCGGCGCGAGCAGTAGGCCGGGATTCGACGCGAGATGGGGCACGGGGTTTTTGCCATCACCTACTACAACGGTGCCGCCCTTCGATGTCGCAGTAAAAAGTAACTGCGAGAAATCGTACGGCAGGCGAATGCATCCGTGGCTGGCGGGGTAACCGGGAAGATTGCCCGAGTGCATGGCGATTCCAGTCCAGGTGAGGCGCTGCATGTTAGGCATCGGCGCGTTGTCGTATTTTTTCGAGTAATGCTCCTGCTTCTTCTCCAAAATGGTGAACACGCCGCCCGGCGTAGCATGACCTTTTGATCCAGTGCTCACGGTTGAGCGACCGATGAGGATGCCGTTGCGATAAACGTGCATGGTCTGCTGAGGAACGCTTACCAGCACCATGAGCGGACCGCTCGGCGAGAGCTGCGGTTTCCACCAATACTCGCCCGGCTTGAGTAGGCCGGTCGGTTTCCCGGTGGTCAGATGATCACAGACGCGAATCGTAATGAAAGCAGAAGGCTTCCGCATCCGCAAGGAGACTTTCGTCCCATGCCAGCCTGCTGCCGACGATCAGCAGAAAGTATTGAAAAATAATCGCTGACAAACACTCGGAACATCGGGTCCAGCTTACGTGCACGCGACAGTGCAGGTCACCATGGTGGCTGCATATCCGATAAGCAGAACCGCGCGTGCTTTTGCCATTGGCCTAAAGTCCAATACTCAAAGGGTCCGAATGGCTACGACGTTGTCGCCTTGCTCATGTTACATCACGGGTCATCGGTCGAGCGATCATCAGGTCTTCGGCGACTCAAGTGGCGGTGGAGATTTTGGCGCTTCAGGAAGCTTCTGTGGCTGGCCGGCGGGAGCTGGTTGGGGCATGCGCACGAGAAGCCATGTTTGAGTGCGCGAGTTTCCAAAATGGACCGCAATCGGGGACACGTCCTGGGTGAGATTGCCCAGCGTCGTTTCGAAAATCGTATCGGTGTTATCGCCGACGCGCCAGACCGCGCGTTGGCTGGCCTTTTCTACCTGCCCGGCAATGGGACGGGTATCGTTAGTTATCGTGCTTTGAAACGCTCCACTGATGATGCCTTGCCGATTGATCGAGAGCTGAAAGAACATGACCGGGTCACCTCTATCCTCCTGTGCGAGGGCAAAGACACCCAACGGCATCCATTCCGTTGGTTGATTTGGACCGGATGGCGGCAGCGGCGGCGGCGGTTGTTTAACGTTCGCGTCGGCTTCCAGTATTGGTTTGTCATATTGCTCAACAGGGAACGGCTGATTGTCGACATATACAGTGTCTCCCTCATAGACCACATTCACCCCGTAATCGACGTAGGTTGGGTTCGTCGGCACAGAGACAAAGTTCTCTAGTGAATTCCAAGTTGCACTGCTCCACCACCACCACGGGTCAGAAGGATAGTAGCCGGGCCACGCAGTTCCCCAGCCCCAATAACCCCACCAAGCATCGTCGAAGACATCATCGTAGAAGTCGCGCGCGTTGTCCCAAATTTCCTCAGCGCGGTCAGCGCGATAATCCCACAGATCTTTGCGATGTTGCTGCCAATCCTCGCGCGTCTGGTCGCGAAAGTTCTGGCGTTCTTCGCGGGTGCTTTGGAGATTGTCCCAGCGCTGGTCCCGATTCTTCTGGAAATCGTCGCGACGCACCTGGCGTTGGTCGGCTCGCTGGTTCCAAGCGTCGCTCCTTTTATAAACTCGCTCGCGCCATTTGTAGTCGCGATTTAGCGAGCGCGCGCTCCAATTTGGGCGTTGGTGAGGAGGAGCAGGCTTTTGACCTGCGCCAAAACGATTTGCGGGAAGTTGACTGGGCTGATTCGCGAGTGCCCCACTGAGCGCAGCGCCGGCTCCGATCCCGGTGGCGACCCCGAGAAAATTTCCGGCGTCGCTTCTACTCTGGCGCTGAGATGCTACCTTGTCTGGACGTGTTCCGCCTTCATTGCGAGCGGCAAGCTGCGAGGGCCGACTTGCCGTGTCGCGACTAGGTCGATTGCCAGACGGCAACTGTGTCGCGCTCCCTCCCATCGAT
>QHPC01000169.1 GCA_003218915.1 Verrucomicrobiota bacterium | reverse complement strand
AGAGATTTAGAGCGAAAACCAGAACTATCACGCTTAGCGTAAGGACGAAGTAGGCGTTCGTGAACTGAAATCCGCCCCACGTCACGTCGCGTCCGGCGCCTTTGAGCACGACCAAAAGCAGCGCAAGTCCGACGAACCACGCGAAGATTCCTGCCGCAAACGCGATACCGCTCCGCAAAATTTTCCGCCGGCTTTGGCCAGCCTGTTGAATGAATCCAAAGATTTTCAGCGAAATCACCGGCAACACGCACGGCATCAAATTCAAAATGATGCCGCCGAGAAATCCGAAGAGCAGAAAAGTGAAGATTCCGCGGGCCGGCGCGCTGCTAGTCGCCGCAACAGTCGGGGCCGCTGAAATTTGCCATGCCGCGCGGTCCTCTCCGTTTGGGTGTTGCGAATAAACGATCAGGCCCGCGATGGACGACAGGTTTTTTTCTGAAGACTCAATCGGAATTCGAAAGACAACTTCATTCCTATTGCGTGACTCGATCGTTGGATGGCCGACAACAATGCCTTGTTCTGGTAATGGAAAAAAGTCCAGCGCCGCATGATTGGCTAGAGTTTCGCTCGTCACCTTAAGACGAAGATCACGTCCAATCCGACTCCAGTTTGCCTTCGCCGCGTTCGACTCTGGCCAGTTTTGAGGCAACAAACGCCGGTAGCGCGCGAAGACTTCCGAGTTCGCCTGCTGACTCGTTGTCGATACCGGTAACTCCAGTTGGGGGGTTTCCTGCATCAGCAGGACTTCATTTTCATAGCCGTAAGTCTCAATGTCGCCCGGATCGATTGTTTTCAGGGGAATTGGCCATTGAATCTCGCCGACTTTCCATCCCGATGGCAGTTTCCATTTCAATTCCGTGGGAAGACCCGCGTCCCCAGAGAACGCCCAGTAGGTGTGCCACCCGGGGGCCATTCGAAGCAGCAAACCGATGGTGAACGGTTTTCCAGGAACAATGGCGTTCGCGTCAGCCAGCAGCTCGGCCTTGACGAGTTCTTTTCCTTGATACACCTGCGCCAGGCTCCGTGGCGCCAAAGCGAGGACAGACCAAGCAACGAAGTAGATCGCAACTCGCGATGCCAGTCTCATGTTATTCAAGAAAGATCTTATCGGTCCAAGGGTCTTTCACTTTGGTACCAGAGGGGAAGCCACTTACATCCACGTATCTTCCTTCCTTATCGAATGGGCTGAACACATATCCTGGTTTGCCAGGGACTAATTTTCCTGTCGGAAACGCCGTCGATGGAATAGAAGCGCGCGAGGATGAGACGCTCGTTGATGACTGCGCTGTCTCCTTGCGAGACGTGACCGAACTTCCGCTCGATCTTCGGCTCTGGCCGCGCTCGGCCTCAACTAGCGGTTGCTGTTGCGAGGCTGCCGCCATCTCTGGCGGAATTGATTGGCCGGGATTCGTAACATCGGACGGAGTCTCCGTTCCGACCATGGTTGATGATTCATCGCCTCGCTTCCGCGTCGCATAATGCACTGGGGCACTGGCAACACGATACGAACCAACCGCGACGGCTCGAGCCACTTTGTACGAGCCTACCGCTGCGCCGCGGGTCACGTGGTAGGAAGTAGACGCTACGTCCTGGGTCGCCCGGCATCCGCTAAGCAGGATGGGGGCAACCATCAAAATTCGCACAAACGCATTCATTTTACCTTCATACAGATGTCACCGATCGCTATTCGTTCAATGATTTAGGGTAACGTCACGAATGAAATCGCCGATATCACCCTCAGTGGTCGCCCAAGAACACATCAACCGGTAAACATCCGGCTCAATAAATTTATAAAAACGCCATCCACGCGCTTGGAGGCATTGCGCGAGTTGGTCGTCCAACCGTGCAAAGACCGCATTTGCTTCTACCGGGAATACAATTTCAACATTCGCCTCGCTTTGCAGGTTTTGCGCAAGCTGGCGTGCAGCACGATTGGCATGCCGCGCATTTTGCAGCCACGTGTCATTTGCCAAAAGTCCCAGCCACGGTGCAGCCAGGAGGCGCATCTTCGAGCCGAGCTGGCCGGCTTGTTTGACTCGATAGTCGAACTCACGCGAAATCTTCTTGTTAAAAAAAATCACCAATTCGCCGGCAGCCGTCCCATTTTTTGTCCCGCCGAAGCAGAGAACATCAACTCCAAGCTCCCATGTCATAATTCTTGGTGCGCAGTTGAGCGACGCAATCGCGTTGGCGAAACGCGCACCGTCCATGTGCACAAACAGTTCATTGGCATGAGCTAGTTCAGTGATCGCCGTGATTTCGTCGCGCGTATAAACCGTTCCGAACTCGGTCGCCTGCGCGATGCTGATCACGCCCGGCTTGTGCGAGTGCAGTTCGTTCTGACGCATAAGCAACGCTTTAGCCTGACCAATGTCGATCTTGCCGTTTCCGCCCCCGACCAAGAGGAGTTTCGATCCGCCGGTGAAAAATTCCGGACCGCCGCATTCGTCGGTCTGAATATGGGCGTTCTGATGGCACATAATCCCGTGAAATGATTGACACATTTGCGCGAGCGCCAGCGCGTTCGCCGCCGTGCCAGTGAACACAAAAAAAACGTCGCAATCGGTCTCAAAGATTTCACGAATCTGATCGCACGCGCGCGCCGTCCAGCGGTCCTCGCCATATGCTGCGGCATAGTCCGCATTGGCTTCCTGCAGGGCGGCCCACGCCTCGGGGCAAATCGGTGCGGTGTTATCGCTCGCAAATTGGTCGCGCTCTACGGTCATTACCCTCTTTGCTACGCGAGTTTCTATGCTGGATCAATCAGCACAAAAAGAGATTGCCTGACAGATCCGAGCCCTGGGCCTCCGGAGTCTGCCAGGCAAATCTCCTCCACTTGCTCCTCAAAATTGCTTGAAGCAATTTCATCTCCATTTCGGAAACGAGCCCCAAACTGCGCGTGTCTGGACGTAAATTTTTTTAAAAGCCATAAAGACGGCTGGTTCCGTCTTTGCTTAACGCATTGCGCCGCACTAATTTCGTTAAATGAGGTCGCTTCAAGGCGAAATCGAGCAGCGCGGACGGCGCATCTTCGAACTGGTCGATAAACACCCCGAGTCGCTCTTCAGCAAGGCCGGATTTTATCAGCGCCTGATGACGATCTCGATGCGCGATGAGCAGCTCAAACTCCAACTGTTTCGTTTCGTAGATGTCCTACCTTCGCTGCGCACCTCAGGCGAACTTGTCGAGCATCTTCAGGAATACTTCGCTGAGGCGCATGATTCGCGAAAACTTTCAGAATTTTTGGGCGCCGGCATTCGTCTGGCGCGCATCGTTCCATGGCTTAGTGGGCCCATCCTGCGGTGGAACATCTCCGAAATGGCGCGTCAGTTCATCGCCGGACGAAATTCGAATGATGTGTTGCAGATACTGCGAAAGCGCCGCACTCAAAAAATTGGCTTCACGGTCGACCTTTTGGGAGAAGCTGTGGTTAGCGAAACGGAGGCCGACGAGTATGCGGCGCGTTACCTCGATTTGCTGGAGGGTCTCGCGCGTGAAACAAGAAACTGGACCGATCCGCTAGGCAAAAATTCCGAGCTTTTTCCGGTTGTAAATGTTTCGGTCAAAATTTCTGCGCTTTATTCGCAAATCACTCCGGAAGATCCGGCGGATGCGATCGCCCATCTCGCGCCGAAGCTGCGGCCGCTTCTGCGCCGCGCGCGAGAGCTGGGCGCTTTCATCAATTTCGACATGGAAAGCTATGCGCACAAGAATACTACTCTGGAACTATTCAAAACCATCTTCACCGAGGAAGAGTTTAAGGATTGGCCCCATGCAGGGATCGTCACTCAAGCGTATTTGCGAGATTCTGAAGCCGATTTGCGCGACTTGATCGAGTGGGGGCGTGCGCGCGGCACGCGGTTTGCAGTCCGGCTGGTGAAAGGCGCGTACTGGGACTACGAAACATCGAAGTCGCGCCGGAACGGCTGGGATTGTCCGGTTTATCTTCAGAAGCCGGCGAGCGATGCGAATTTCGAAGCTCTCACGCGGTTGTTGTTGGAGAACGAATCCATCGTCACCTCTGCATTTGGCTCACACAATGTTCGGAGCATCGCCCACGCACAGGCGTTCGCGGAGAAACTTGGGATCGATCGCAGCCGCTTCGAATTTCAGTTGCTCTATGGGATGGCCGGGCCAATCAAACGCGCATTGGTCGATATGGGTTATCGCGTTCGCGAATATTGCCCGGTTGGTGAACTGCTCCCTGGAATGTCCTATCTGGTCCGACGCCTCCTTGAGAACACATCGAACGAAGGATTTTTGCGCGCAAAATTTTCCGAGAACGTGCCCGTAGAAGATTTGTTGCGCGATCCATGCGAAACTTTGCGCCGGAGCCGAAACGGCGTTTTACCGTCAGTAAATGCCACGACAAATATGACAACAACCACACCAAGGACACAAGTGGGCGCTGCCTATGAAAATGCGCCCCTAACGAACTTCGCTTTGCCCGAGAACCAGGAAAAAATGCGGGCTGCGCTGCGCGAGCAGCGCAAGCAATTGGGGCGGAAAGTTCCACTCACCATCAACGGCGAAAAAATCTGGACCGATGAGATCTTTTCCTCGGTCAATCCGAGTCAGCCAGACCAAATCGTTGGCTACGCCGCCGAAGCCGGAATCCCTGAAGCCGAGCGCGCCGTCGCCGCAGCGCGCGCGGCGTTCGAGAAATGGCGTCGCACTTCATTTGAAGAGCGCTCTCAATTACTGGAACGCGCCGCCCAAATTCTGGAGCGCCGCCGATTCGAGCTTGCCGCGCTCGAAGTCTTTGAGGTCGGCAAGCCGTGGGCCCAGGCAGACGGCGACATTGCCGAAGCCATCGATTTCTGCACGTTCTACGCCCGCCAGATGCGCTTGAAAGGCCGGCCCCGGCTCACGCAAAACGTGCCCGGCGAAGAAAGCTATCAGCATTACTGGCCACGCGGTGTCGCGCTCATAATCGCGCCGTGGAATTTCCCGATGGCGATCTTGTGCGGCATGGTCAGCGCCGCGCTGGTTACCGGCAACACGGTGATCATGAAACCCTCCGAGCAATCCGTCATCATCGGCGCCATGCTGATGGAAATTTACGAGGAAGCCGGCGTGCCTCCCGGCGTATTGAATTTTCTCAACGGCAAAGGCTCGGTCATCGGCGCGCACATGGTTGATCACAAAGACGTCGATTTGATCGCCTTCACAGGATCACGCGAGGTGGGGCTGTGGATTTGGGAGACCGCCGGCAAAACGCGCGAAGGCCAGCGCGAGCTTAAGCGCGTCATTTGCGAGATGGGCGGCAAGAACGCCATGATCGTCGATTCCGACGCCGATCTGGATGAAGCGATTGTGGATTCGATTTATTCGGCGTTCGGTTTTCAAGGCCAGAAATGTTCGGCACTCTCGCGGCTGATCGTTCTCGAAGAAAACCACGACCGCGTCATGGAACGTTTGCTCGGTGCCGCCGCCAGCGTGCGCGTCGGCAATCCGGAAGAACCGGGCATCGTAGTCGGACCGGTAGTTGATAAGGCCGCTTACCGGCGCATTCTGGATTACATCGACGTCGGCAAGAGCGAGGCGACACTCGCGTATCAGGCAAAGGACGTTCCGCCGCACGGCTACTTCATTCCGCCTACGATTTTCACCGGTGTAAGACCAAACATGCGGATCGCGCGCGAGGAGATTTTCGGCCCAGTGCTAAGTGCGATCAAAGTGCGCGACCTCGATGAAGCGATCCAAGTCGCCAACGGCACCGAATACGCATTGACCGGTGGCTTTTTCTCGCGCAGCCCGGCCAACATCGAGCGCGTCAAAGCGCAGTTGGAAGCCGGCAACGTTTACATCAACCGCCCGTGCACCGGCGCGATCGTCGGCCGTCATCCGTTTGGCGGATTCAAGATGAGCGGCGGCGGTACTAAAGCCGGCGGCGAAGATTATTTGCTGAACTTCCTTATCCCGCGCGTCGTGACCGAAAACGTCACACGCCACGGGCTTGCTCCGGAAAAGACGCCCGAATACCGGGACGAATTTCTCTGGCCAAAGCAGTAACATAGACATCTCTCAGTCCGCCGTAGCTTTGTCGAGGGCAGCTTCTGTGGAGTTGCGGTGGTCGTTTTACCGGCTGGAGCGCTTAACGAAAAAAAGGCCGCCGTCGACTAATCACAGAAATTGCTATTGGTCCAGCGGCCGCCCTCTGCTCAGCAGTTTCACCACTGTGACCACCATGTACAGCACCGGCCACGCTGAGGTCAGAACAATCAGTGCAAATACCGCCATTTCCCTGGCACGTTCCTTAGCAGCTTCGATACGGAATTCGCGTCCAAGGTTGTAAAAATTTCTGAATCCGTATCTGTCCTCTCCGTCGTAAGGCGAAAAATAGCCTTCCCCATGGCAGCGACTCGGCGAAAAACTCAAGCGGTGCAAGCCAAAATCAAATCTTATCACTCTGGTAAGCTATTGGTGAGATTGGTGCTTGGCTGTGTCACGCGTGTTCGGATACTCCGGCGCGAAAATGCAGATCGCACCGGGGGATTTTTGCTGGCAGCCAATCATATCAGCCATTTCGATCCATTCATCATTTCGTCGGTGATCGGACGAAAAATTGACTGGATGACAATGGCTGAATTTTTTCGGTCGCCGGCCGTGGGATTTCTTTTGCGTGCAGTCGATGCGTTCCCAGCAGACCGAGATCGTGCGAATCGCAAAACGGTCCGGACCGCCATCGAGCGACTGAAAGAGGGACGCATCGTCGGTCTTTTCCCCGAGGGCGGGATTCGCGACGGCGCGCGATCGCTGCTCGAAGGGGCGCCCCTGCGGCCGGGCGCTTCGACACTCGCGCATATCGCCGGCGTTCCGATCTTGCCGTGCGTCATCGTCGGTAGCGATCGCCTCTATTCCACTAGACGTTGGCTGCCCGCCTCAGCTGGCCGCACGCCGGTTTGGATCGCATTCGGAAATCCAATCTCGCACTTTCCAGGGCTTGAAAAATCAGAGGCGCGCACGCGGATCGAATTGGAATTGACGGCGGCATTCAAAAACCTTTACGCGGAACTGCAACAGACGTTTCACCTGACAAGCGATGACCTGCCTCACGCGCCACAAGACCGGATGAGTAAATCAGCACGTCGTCCCGAGGCCTTCGACTTCGCTCAGGACAGGCTCCGTCGAGGGCACCCGGGGGAAAAGCCTAGGGTAGCCCCGCGGGATTCTTCGACTCCGCTTCTCTCCGCTCAGAATGACAGGCTCCAGCGTATGACTGCCATGACAGTCGATTCGCTTCTCTGCGCATCGATCAATTTCCTCCATATGCGCCACCGGCTAAACGGGCACAGCCGCGCGGAAATGGAGCGCTACGTAGAGGAGTGCGAGCGAATTACAGCCGATCAATATTATGCCGCGCCGCACGATGACAATCTCGCTGAAGCTCTGGGAAACGGTCATCCGACTATCAGATGGCGCAGCCCGATCGGGACCAAATTCTCAGCCAACAATATCGCGTGCGCGGATTTCTTTCCTTCAGAACGTGGTCGCAGCGCACCGACGGTTTTCATTTTGCATGCGCTGATGTCCACGAGCCCTGTTGGCTATCGGCGTTGCGCAGAGCATTTCAACGAACTCGGCTGGAACGCATGCTTCGTTCAGCTGCCATACCATTATTCGCGTGTCCCTCGCGGGTATTGGAACGGTGAGCTTGCGATCACCTGCAACTTGATCCGCAACGCGGAAGGGTTGCGCCAGGGCGTAACGGAGCTGCGGCAATTGATCAGTGCATTGCGCGAACGTGGCTCCGGCGAATTCGGCGTACTCGCCACCAGTTACGGCGCATGGATCGGTGCGTTGCTTGCGATCGTTGAGCGCGACCTGCGTTTCGTCGCCTTGATGGCGCCGATCGTAAACATCGAGCACGCGATCTGGCAAAGCCCCGCAGCGCGGTGCATTCGCCGCGAACTGCGTCGGGCGAACATCGAGGCGTCTCTCGTCGCCCGGCATTTTCATCTGAGCTCGCCGATTCACAACATGCCGCTATGTGACCCGGCCCGGGTTTTGTTTGCAGCAGGCGAGTTCGATTCGATCGCGCCACTCGAACAGCTTGAGGCCATCCAGCAAAAGTGGCGCGGCTCCGAACTGTTGCGCGTTCGACAGGGCCATTTTGGTTACCGCATGTTGGACGCCACAATCGCGCGACTGAAAGCGCGCGGAGATTTGTAGGTGTCGATTTTGTTCTCGACATCCCAAATGTTATAGGCACGGGGGCGCGTGCCCGCTGTGGCGGACGCCGCCGGGGCGCACAGCAGCAACACCGCTAGCGCGCTCGACACAGCGAGGCGGCTACAGCAAAAGAGCGGAGGTGATAAAAGTCACCTCAATCCAAGAAACTCTAGACTTGGTCCGAGATCGCGAAACGCGGCTTCCGCGAGAACATTGTGGCCTTGGACCGAAGCATGCCAGCCATCGATCGGATGTAGCAGTTCCACGCGACTCAGGTCAGCTGTTGCCAAGGCATCCGAATATTGCAATTGCACGTTAGTGTTTTCACCGAGCCCGCGATTCAGTTCGCTCACCATCGCGCGCAACTCCTCATTCACCATCCCTGCAAGGCGAATCAGATTAGAGCGGTAAGCCGGCCGAAAGGAGGTGAAATATTTGTACGTGCTCTCAAGGTGCGGGTAGCGTGATGGGTCCTGGCTTCGCAGACGTTCCGCGATCTCCCGGCCCATGAAATAGGACTCGAAATTGATCAGACCATACACCATGACTGCGACGCGGTAACGCTGCACGCGAGCGTGATCAATGAGGCGCCGCATTTGTCGCGCGAAATTCTTCCGGAAGTCTCGGCTTTGCAGTTGTAACCGGCTTTCAGGTTGCTCCAGTTCGTCGATTGGACTTCGCCACGCCCAATCGACATTGTTGTGTCCGATCGAGATCAGAATCAAATCAGGAAAACGTTTCATCGCCAGCAAATCGCCAATTTGTCCCGAGAAATCGCGCGTTCGAAGAATTCTTCGGAAGAAATTCTGCCGTTTGCCTTCGCGATCGACCAGCGCACCGATTCCCGCGCATTCAATCGCAACAAATGGAGTGAGCTGCTCCAGTCTCTTCGAGACGCTCTGAACACCCAATGGCGCCGGGTTAATGTCGAGAAACCAGTTGCTCCCGCAGCAAGTGCGAGCGCGCCAAAACGTGCTCCAGGCGGACGAGATGTAAATTCCCGTGCAGACACTGTCACCGACCATGGCGAGATGCGGCAGCCGCGCAATCAACTCAGCCTGTGGAATGTCGCCCTTTCGATACGCCAGGTAGTCAGAATGCAGGCGAGATGCTGGCTCAGCGATCCGCTCCAGAAAATTTGCACTGACAACCCGGACAGGCTTCGACATGGCTTCTATTAGTTGAAACGAAATTCGTCACTGTTGAAGTTTCACTCCAACCAATCCATCGCTTCGAGCAGACGACGAAACTCGGGACTGTCCCTCGAGAGTGCGGGCAACCATTCACCAATTGGTTCGCGTTTCCACCACGCTTTCTCACCGATCGGAGCGAATTGATAACGATAAAGTCGCGCCCGAATGTAATGAGGTGGCGCATCCGGGAACGGATTGTTTGCCAGGAGTGACAAGGTGCCCGGATCATTATGCAGAAGTTTCCAAACAAAATGCAGTGTCCACGGGTAGTCGTCGGGTGAGGCCATGGCAGCAAACCAGATTTGCCAGTCGATCCGAGGTTGGTATGGCGCAACGAAGGGCGGTCGCCGGTTTGGGTCACCAGGTTTGGCTTTGAATTCGTATTCCTTCCACTTGGTGTTCCCGGTGATGACTGAATCTTCGGTACCTTCAAAAATGATTTCGTCGCGTTCTCGCCCGACCGTGCCGAACGCTCCATATGTATTTACAAGATCGAGCGGGTCGTAGGAATAATTCATCAGCTGTCGTCCGGAAACGAGATTGAGTACCGGCGCGACGCTTAGATAGACAACCAGGATCGACAACCCGATCGCGATCGTGTTGTTGATGCGCGATGGCTCCGATTCCTGTGCTGCGCGCTCGGCACGTTTAACAACTTGCCCCGGTAGGAAATGGCGCAGGAAGGTATCATCAAAGCACGCCAAAAACGGAATGACTGTCAAATAATTGAGGAACGAAAGGTTACCGCTGATGATGAGAAAAATTTGAAACGTGACGAGCAAGACGCCTGCGACATGCCGCACGTGTCGTGGACCAAATGAAAACCACGGCACGACCAGTTCGACGAAATGGTTCCATCCCGTCCCGAATTTTTGGAACCAGAGCGGCGCAAAATGAAGATAGCGACTGACGGGACTCGGAATCGGCTGGGTTTCGTAGTGATAGTAAAGGCAGGTGAGATCGCGCCAGCATGGGTCGCCGCGGAGTTTGATCAGGCCCGCGCCAATCATGATGCGAAAACCAAGCCATCGAAAGAGCCAGATAACGAGAATTGGCGGCCTGCACTTGGGAAACGGACGGCCGTCGAGCAATGGACAAAGAAAGATCGACAAGAAGCCGGTCTCGAGCAGTTGAATCTCCCAGCCGTAACCGTACCAGATCTGCCCGACGTGCACGATCGACATGTATATCCCCCAAAGCACCGCGAGCAGAATTGCATTGGCGTAGCCCCCAAGAACAACAAGTGACAAACCAAAACCGATCCAGGAAACGATCGACAATGCATTGTCAGAAATTCCGAACCAAAAGAGCGTAGGCACTCGCAGTAAGCCGGCGGTACGCGAACCGAGTTGTGTTTGGACACTCTCGAGAAAATGATTAGCCGGCGTTAATCCATGCTCACCAACAAGCGGCACCAACTCTTGCGCCGCCACTAAAAAACCAACTGCATAAACAAAACCGAGCAGCCGCAGAATGACGAAGCGTGTCAGCCAATAGGAATTTCCGCGCGCAAACAGTTTTTGCAGAAAACTCTCATCGGTCATCACTGCACGCTTGTGCCAGAAGCTCATTCGATCTGCAAACGGGGAATGCCAGGGGGGAGATTCGAACTCCCGACCAAGGGCTTATGAGTCCCCTGCTCTACCACTGAGCTACCCTGGCAAATTTGCGGCGAAAAAGGTCAATCGCATGACCTGCGCTGTCAACGCGAGCACAAATCGCGCATCAGTTTTCCTATTCTTTCTCTTGCTCATGCTCTTGCTCGAACATGCCTGATTGAAAGAGCAAGAGCATGAGCAAGAGAAAGAATAACAGCGGGAAACTGGGGCTCGTGTCACTGCTTTGGCCCAGAAAGATACGGCTCTAAATCCTTCTCACGTCCCCGGAGCACAGCCATGAAGCAAACGCCGTTGTGTTCCGTGACTGCGCCGACCCAGCCTTCCTGATGGACATAACGCCAACCTGGAAACGTCAACACGGCCCCGGTCTTGCTGTCTCTCTCTGCCGGGAAAAGAAAAAACTGCATGCGCTTCTCGCCCACCCAGATTTGGGCGATGCGCTGCGACTCGTCGTCGTCAAAAACACGGCAGCCGATTGTCTGAAAATCGGCGAACTCGTCTGGAACGTCGTAATGTTCCAGCCCGTGTTTCATAAAGAACAAATCGCTTAACGTCCCCGCTTCGGCGCTCACTGGATCCAGCATGACTGATCGAGTGGAGCCGGCCACCGTCAATAGTTTCCGAGCTGTCGCTGATCCCGGAAAATCATTTAGCTGACCAACAAGGTGGAACGCGAATACGCCGGCGATCACTAGGAGCGCAATACTGATCGCGAGCACAGCAGGATTGAGCACGATTTTTCTCCATGTCCACCTCGGAGCGCGAATCGCATCCTTTTCCGAGAACCATTCAGCCGACTCGGGAGGAATCGGGACGAGACGAACCACTTCCGCCAAGGCTCGATCAAAGTTCTGTTGATTAAGAAATTCATCGGAGCCGTCTTCACGCGGTACCGCAGCGCGCATGGAACGGTCGGTCAGATGGTCTTGGCTGATCGGCGCACAATTCAAAAGAGCGCGGCGCCGACGTAATAGCCGCAGCGTCCTCATACCTTGGGGGCTCCGGTGTGCTTAGCGTCCAGCCAAGCCTGCAACTGTCGCCGCCCTTGCGCCAGGCACCGTGACAGCGTGCTCAACTTGAGCTCGGCAATGTCGAGAATCTCGAGGTAATCGAATTCGTCGAGATAAAAAAGCGCCAGCGCGGTCCGCTGAGGATCGGGGGCGGCGGAAATCCAGATTGCCAGTTGCGCGGGCTCGAGCTGTTTGATCTGTGATGCGGCCTGCGGAGAGATGTCTTGTTCGTCCATTTCCAGAGCTTCCGGTTGCAGGTCCGTCTTACTTGCTTCCAAACAGCGCCAGCGCGCTTCACGAAAAAGCCAAAAGGGTTCCTTGGGCAGTTCTCCTTGTACAGCGCGCACAGCCGCTTCGCGCAACGTCGTGTTAAAGACTTCCTGTGCCTTGCGCGAGTCGCCCAGCATCAAGAAACAAAAACGATACAGTTGTGGCAAATTTTGCTTTCGATCCGACACTCTCCCATCCTTCGTCTGTGCAAAATTTAGCGCACTCTACGCGGTTCACTTCCATCGACAAGAGGCGATTCACTTATCTTGCAGGAGCGCGCTGCTCCCGCCTTGAGCGAAAGCGACTACAACTTCTGCAACCGGCGCGCTACTTCCTCTGCGTTCTCCCGGCTGTTGAATGCCGAAATGCGAATATAGCCTTCGCCTTGGGCGCCGAAACCGGCGCCCGGTGTGATGACCACATTCAATTCTCGCAGCATCCTATCGAACATTTGCCAGCTCGTTAGGCTATTGGGCGTTTTCACCCAGATGTAGGGCGCGTTCACGCCGCCGAAAACAGCGAGACCGGCGTTCGCGGCGGCGCCCCGAAGAATCTTGGCGTTCCCCATGTAATGCTCAATCAGCATGCGACATTGCTTGCGGCCTTCAGGCGAGTAAAGCGCTTCCGCGCCGCGTTGCACCGGATAACTCACGCTATTCGATTTGGTGCTCCAACGGCGCTGCCAAAGGGGATGGAGAGGAAGTCGGCGACCATTCTCTGTCCGCGCGAGTACTGATTTCGGCATGACTGTAAATCCGCAACGCACGCCTGTGAACCCGCCGTTCTTGGAAAAGCTGCGCAATTCAATCGCACACTCCCGAGCTTCCGGAATTCCAAAAATCGAATGTGGAACATCGGGCTCCGAAATATAGGCTTCGTACGCGGCATCGAAGAGCAGTAGAGCCTCGTGTTCGCGCGCGTACTCGACCCACCGCGAGAGCTGTTTATGTGACGCAACGGCCCCCGTTGGATTGTTGGGAAAACAAAGATAAACAAGATCGGCGTGCTCAGCCGGTGGATCGGGAACAAATCCGTTCTCGGCCGTGCACGGCAAATACAGGATTCCTTCGTAGCTCCCATCTTTTCCTGCCGGGCCACTGCGGCCCGCCATCACGTTCGTATCGACGTAGACCGGATATACCGGATCGGGGACGGCGATTTTGTTTTGATCGCCGAGAATATCGAGGACGTAACCGCAATCGCATTTTGAGCCGTCAGAGACAAAAATTTCGTCGTCAGCAATGTCGATGTTGCGATCGCGATAATCGTGCTGAGCGATCGCCGACCTTAAAAATTCATAGCCGTTTTCGGGGCCATAACCGCGAAACGTCTCGCGATGGCCTAGCTCTTCGACAGCCCCCTTCATTGCATCGATTGCCGCACGCGGGAGCGGCTCAGTGACGTCCCCGATTCCGCATCGAATCAATTGCCTGGCCGCCGCTGGATTAGCCTCGCAAAACTCACGCACCCGCCGCGCGACTTCTGGGAAAAGATACCCCGCCTGAAGTTTAAGATAGTTTTCGTTTAGATAAGCCATGCTTCGGGTAGCGCACGCGTCTCGCGTGCTGGCGAGCGCGTCCTCGCGATCGCGAACTTCCTCTGCAGATTCTTATCACCCACCGCGAATCAAGTCTCAAGAAAAGTTGGTTTCGGCGCGACGCCGAAACCAACACGCGAGACGCGTGCGCTACCCAGAATCCGCAGGGGCAGCACTATGATATTTCAGGTGCGCTCAGTAGTTCTTCGCTACTGCGTCCCAGTTTACCACGTTCCACCAGGCTTTGATGTAATCGGGCCGCCGATTTTGATACTTAAGATAATACGCGTGCTCCCAAACATCGGCGCCGAGGATCGGTGTGTTGCCGTCCATCAGAGGGCTGTCTTGGTTTGGCGTCGAAATGACCTCGAGCTTTCCGTTCTTATTCTTGATCAGCCACGCCCAGCCGCTGCCAAAACGTCCCGCACCAGCGGCAGCGAATTTCTCTTGGAAATCGTTAAAGCTCCCGAATGTTGATTTGATGTCATCAGCGAGTTTGCCTTTCGGCTCACCGCCGGCATTCGGTCCCATAATTTTCCAAAAGAACGAGTGATTCGCATGCCCGCCCCCGTTGTTCCGCACAACGGTGCGAATGTCTTCCGGCACCGCTTTGAGATCACTGATCAAATCCTCGACCGACTTCTTTTCGAGATCAGCTTTGCCTTTGACCGCGTTATTCAGGTTGTTGACGTAAGTCTGGTGATGCTTGGTGTAATGGATTTCCATCGTCTTCGCATCAATATGCGGCTCCAAAGCATCGTACGAGTAAGGTAATTTTGGTAATTCGTAAGCCATAATCTTTACAGTTAGATCGAATTACGCCGCGCGGCAGGTTTTATTTTTCGCCGAAGAAACAACTACGTACCCACCCGCCTGTGGCCGGTTCGCTTTCGGAGTAAACGGGCCGCAGGCCCGTGGCTACAGAATTATTCGCAGCGATAAAAACTAGGACGATGTCCGATGCCGCTACGGTAGTTAACATAGGTCGCGAGCGCGAGCAGCGGAAAGTTCTGGCGATACATGTCGTACTTCAAATAGAACACGCGTGGAAAGCCGGTCCCCGTGATTTGCTCCTCATCCCACGAGCCGTCGGGTTTTTGCGAATTGAGCAGGTAGCGCAAACCTCGCTGAATACTTGGTCGGTCCAGATCGCCACACGCGCAGATGCCCATGATCGCCCATGCCGTTTGCGACGCCGTGCTTTCGCCGATGCCTTTGGTCGAAGGATTGTCGTAAGTACCGCAAGTCTCACCCCAACCACCGTCGTTATTTTGACAACTTTCAAGCCAATCGCGACCGCGCAATATCCAGGCCTGCGTCATGTCCTGATCAATCGCGCGCAAACCGCGCAGCACCTGCCAGGTGCCGTAGATGTAATTGACTCCCCAGCGCCCGTACCACGAGCCGTCCTTATCTTGAGTATCGATCAGGTACTGGATGGCATCGCGGACAGATGGCGTGTTGAAATCGAACCCGATATAGCCAAGCAGTTCAAGCGTGCGGGCAGTAAGATCACTGCAGGTCGGATCAAGGATTGCATTGTGATCCGCAAACGGCATGTCTTCCAGCCACGGCGTGGTCACGTTTTTATCAAATGCTGCCCAGCCGCCATCCCGACACTGGAAGCTGAGCTGCCAATCCAATGCGCGACGAAAGATTTTATTGAGCGCTTGAGGATCGTTTGGCTGCACTAGCCGCAATGCCATCAACACCATCGCTGTGTCGTCGGTGTCGGGATAATAAACGTTGTTATATTCGAATGCCCATCCGCTCGCTTGTGGATACGAATTGTTTGCAGACCAATCGCCGCGGATGCGCACTTCTTTGTTAACGAGCCATTCAGCGCCCTTTTGGAGAGCAGGATGCTCGGCAGGAAGGCCTGATTCAGCCAACGAAATGATGTTGATCGAAGTGTCCCAGACTGGCGAGAGACATGGCTGGATACGGAAGTCCTCGGGATCGTCAATGAAGAGTCCGGCGAAGTCTTTTTCCGCTTTGGCGTAAATCGGATTTGATTTTGAGTAACCGAGAGCGCGCAATGCGATCAAACAATTCAGCATCGCCGGAAACACGGCCGCGAGGCCATCGCTGCCCTCGCCAATCCGCTCGAGCATCCAGCGCTCCGCCTCCTCCAGCGCGCGCCGGCGCAGCGGGCGAATCCGAAGGGGCTGAAGGAACTTGAACGTGTCGTCGAGCCGCAAGAAGAAATTCCGCCAGGTCCAGAACGGCTCACCGCGGGGCAAGCGCAAATCGCTTTGCTCGGTACCGAGTGGATAAAGTTCGTGCAACTGCTTTTCGCCGGGCAAAACTCGAGTCGGTTTGAAATGGTTA
>QHPC01000088.1 GCA_003218915.1 Verrucomicrobiota bacterium | reverse complement strand
GATGTTGGAGCCAGCAATCTTGACCGAGGACCACATCGGGTCCGATTACGCAGTAGGGCCCGACGGTTGTTCCTCCGCTGAGTGCCGCTTTTGGATCGATGATAGCCGTTGGATGGATCTGCACGTTGCTCATTTATCGAGGAACGTGAACATCAGTTCGGCTTCGGAAACGATCGCGTCGTTCACCACGCAATGGCACTTCGTTTTCGCCATGCGATTGCCGCGTGCTCTCGTCAGCTCGGCGTGAATGAAAATCGTGTCGCCCGGAAAAACTGGTTTGCGAAATTTCACCTGGTCCGCGCTCATGAAATAGCCGACACGACTCGAAGTCTTCGTCAATTTGAACAAAAGAATACTGGCCACTTGCGCCATCGCTTCTACTTGCATTACTCCAGGCATGACTGGATGACCGGGGAAATGCCCCTGAAAAAACGGCTCGTTAATCGTGATGGATTTTATGGCCGTAATTTTATTTTCGCCCTCGAAGCCGATGACCCGGTCAACCATCAAAAAAGGGTAGCGGTGCGGAAGGATCTTCATCACTTCGCCAGTGTCTAGACCGGAATCGCCTATTGGGATCGCGCGCGGTGCGCTCATCGCGCTTCTCCGTGTCTGCTCGCGAGCGAGCACGCGAGCCAATTCTGCATTCGCAGCATGTCCGGGTTTTACCGCCACGACGTGGCCGCGAATGCGCCGGCCGACTAGCGCGAGATCGCCGATGATATCGACGATTTTGTGCCGTACGAATTCGTCTGAAAAACGCAATGGTTCCCTGCTTAAAACCGCCTCGCCGCGCACCACAATCGCGTTTTCGAGGCTGCCGCCCTTGATCAAATTTTTCTCCATGAGTGGCTCAACATCCTCGTAGTAAACAAACGTTCGTGCCGGCGCGATCTCGCGTTCGAAAATTGCCGGCGTAACTTCCATCGACAAAAATTGTGTGAACTGGTTATTCGGTCCAGCCTGTGTGCATGAGATGCGAAATTTATCGTCCGGCAATAAGACAAGGAGCGCGCCCGTTTTCGCTTCCACGTGCATCGGCTCGCGCACGTCGAAAAATTTCCGTGGCTCGTCCTGCGCAGTTAGGCCGGCTTTCTTGATGAGATCGACATAAGGCTGCGCGCTTCCGTCGCCGATTGGTGGCTCGTTTGCGTCCATCTCCACGATGGCGTTGTCAACGCCCATTGCCGAAAGCGCGGACAGGATATGCTCCACCGTGTGCACGCGGACCGAGCCTTCGCCGATAGTTGTGGCGCGCTCGACTGTTTTGAGGTTCTCGATCTTCGCATCGATCGTCGGCTCATCCTGCAAATCTTTCCGCTTGAATTTGATTCCATGATCTACGGGCGCGGGATGCAATTTCAGAGTGACTTTGTCACCCGTATGCAGGGCGGTGCCGCTAAAGCTGGCGGTCTTACCAACTGTGTGTTGAAACTCGAGAGCAGGCATCGGCGTTTAACTAGCAGAGATTTTGCCTCGTGACCAGCGGTTGTAGCTCCGTGCGCTGTGCCGGCAGCTTGTTCTATTTCAATTCGAACTCGCCGCAATCGAACGCCATCATCTGGTCCACATTCGAGATGCGGAATTGGTGAGAACTGGCGCCGTCGGTCTGCCAGATATCGACCGATTTATCTCCCTTCTTCATAATCGATACACGAGTCAGATTTGGCGATTCATTTACCGTGAACAACGGCAGATCGTCGTTTGTTTTCAAGAAGCTTCCGTCGCTGTCAAACCCCGCGGCCAGCTCGACGATTGCCCGTTTGTCGTTGGCCAGGGGATTTGCGGCGAGTTTCACTCTGACATTTGCGCTCGAGTTGTTTTCGGTAGGGGACGCTGCGGTTTGGCTGACGTCTTCTACTTTGAGGAGACCAACCAGATAACCGCGCGCGTGATACTTTCCGGCGGGTAAATCTCCGCCATCGTCATTTTTTCCATCCCATTGTGTTACCAGCGCGTCTGCGCCGATCTTGAATTCGTTGAGGTCTGCTTCCTGATGCAAAACGCGCACCAGCTTGCCTTGCGCGTCGTAGATTCCGAGGCTGATCCTGCCTTCCAATGGCGGCGGCACAAAACTGATGCGGACACTTCTCGCGGGTGATGCCGAAGGCGTTTGCTCTGCCACGGGCGACGGCGTGACAGATTCAGCTGGCGAGATGGACAACTCAGGAGATTCTTCGGTTATCGGCGATGGAGTTGACGTTGGCGATTCTTGAGCGGCAACGGCCGAGATCGATGCCACGAGTGCGAAAAGCGCAACGTTGATTTGTCTTGTCATGTCGACCGAAGTGGAGACATCTCTTGCTGTCGGAATATACGTCAGAATATCGAGAGATTCCTCAACTTCGCTCGGAATGACAAGTGGCCTAGACGTAGTAACGCCAGTTCACGTTTGGAAAAAGATTATCGCGCGATTCGCACTCCCGTAAAAATTCTTCATTTACGGAATTCGTGACGAGCTGATCGTGTAAGCGGTTGAAGCGGCAAAGATGATCGATGGTGCGCTTGGTAGCGTATTCGCGAGCTGTTCCGGTCTTGATTAAAAACGCCCAATCGCTGGATTGGGCCAGTAGAAGTTCGCGGGCGAGCTGTTTGAGCACGCGGTCCGCGTGGGCGCCACACGTCTGGGCATATCTCCGCGCACCTTCACTCATCCGCCGTGCAGCGATGTGCAGCTGCGGATAAATCCAAGCGCTGCTTGGATTCAACCAAACCTCAAAGTAACCGTTCTCGCCCCATGTTGACGCTGCTGGCTCAATAATTTGATGTGTGGGATTCGCTGCCAGATACTCGCTCGGTGTGGAGAGATGAAAATCCCTTTCGTTTGTAGCCCGGCGAATGACGAATTCAAGGAAACGAGGGCCTTCGAACCACCAGTGTCCGAATAGCTCGGCATCGAACGGAACGACGACGATGGGATCGAACCCTGCAGTGGTAACTTCACGGATCTGACGCCGGCGTTCCTCGAGAAAATGAAGGGCTTGCGTCTCGGCTACTTCTTCCGCGACAACTGGATCGTATAATTCCTTCTCATCACTGGCCCCGGTGATGCGGTGATATTTTACGCCGGAAAATTTCCGGGTGCCGTGGCCAACTGGTCCCAAGTGTTCCCATGGAAGGTCGAATCCGGCGTCGCGATAAAATTCACGGTAAGCAGGGTTGCCAGGATAACCTCCCTGTGCGCTCCAAACCTGCCTGCTTGAATCGCGGTCGCGCGCAAAAGCGGCCGGCCCGGCCGGCGTATAACTAGGTGCGTAAATCGAACGGCGCGGCCGCGGTGTTCCGAATAGCAAGCCGTGCGCATCGAGAACGAACCAGCGAATATTCGCCTCTTGCAAAATAGAATCCAGACCCGGCCCGTAAGCGCATTCGGGCAACCAAAACCCGGCGGCCTCGGCGCCGAAAAGCTCAGCATAAACATCGCGTCCGATCAAAATCTGAGCCCGCGCTGCTGTAGCCGCGGGCGTTGACCGCGGAGCAGACGCGTAAAACACTGGAGCACCGAGGTCAGCGCCCTCGGCTACAACCGGCTCCTGGAGCAGCGGTAGCAAACCATGCGTGGCTGCCGATGCGATGATTTCAAGCACGCCGGTTTCCCGCAGTTCGCGAAAAGAGGCAAGCAAATCGCATTTGTATTCATCGACAAAGAAGCGGCGGGTTTCGCGAAAGATTTTGAAATAAAAGTCTGCGAGCTCGCGGAGCTGTGGTTGATTGCGATTCCGTTTTTGTTCACGCTCGGCGAGATCGATCAACAGATCGAGATGTTGCACGTAACGCTGGCAAAGCAGCTTGTCCTGCAGCATTGCGCAGAGCGTCGGCGTTAGAGACATGGTCAGCTTGAACGGCACATGGTCGTCCACCAGGCGCTGCATCATGCGCAGCAATGGAATGTAACTTTCGGTCATCGCCTCGAAGAACCAGTCTTCTTCGAGGAAATGCTCATGTTCGGGATGACGCACGAAAGGAAGATGCGCGTGAAGAATGAGCGCCAGGTGTCCAGGCATCGAAAGACATTTAGCGTGTCATTCCGAGCGAAGCGAGGAACCTCTCAACAGAACGTTTGACCACACAAACAACGACGCGGGTTGCGTCACCGTGCGCGCCACGGTTTCCGGACGCAAGTATCCCAAAACTACGATTGCGAGCTCCCTCGTCGTCTGCGCGACTCGGGATGACGGTCTACAGCGTGCGACAAAAGTCCTGGAAGCGGTCCAATCCCTTTTTGATTACGTCGATACTGGTGGCGTAACTGAGCCGGACAGTGCGATCGTCACCGAAAGCAGCTCCCGGAACCACCGCGACGTTGGCTTTGCTCAACAGGCGATCGGCGAAATTTTGCGATGTCAGACCAAGCTGACTGATATTCACCAGCACGTAAAATGCGCCTTGCGGTTTGACTGCGGTCACATTGGAAATCTTCGAGACGCGGTCGAACATGTAATTGCGGCGCATATCGAACTCTTCGCGCATGTCGATCAACGGTTGTTGATCCCCCTTTAAAGCTGCGAGCGCGCCATACTGGGAGAAGGAAGAAGGATTGGATGCGGTATGGCTTTGGATGGAATCGACCGCTTTAGCCACGGCGTCAGGCGCTGCCAAATAGCCAAGACGCCAACCGGTCATCGCATACGACTTGCTAAAGCCGTTGATTGTAATAGTCAGGTCGTACGCTGCCTGGGAAAGCGATGCGATGCTCACGTGTTTCGCATCGTCGTAGACGAGCTTCTCGTAGATTTCGTCTGACAGGATGTAAATGTCCTCTTCAGCGGCAACATCAACGATTGCCTGCAGTTCTTCACGAGTGTAAACAGACCCGGTCGGATTGCAGGGGCTGTTCATGATCAACATCTTCGTGCGAGGGGTCATTGCATTCTCAAAGTCTTCGGCGCGCATTTTCCAGGAGTTGCGCTCGCTTGTCGGCACGATCACGGGTTCGGCGCCTACCAATCTGACCATCTCCGGATAACTGACCCAATATGGCGCCGGGATGACGACTTCGTCGCCGGGTTGGCATGTGGCGAGGATCGCGTTGTAGCACGCGTGCTTTGCACCGTTACTCACGATGACCTGCGTCGCGCGATAATTCAGGTCGTTATCGGCAGCCAGTTTTTCCGCGATCGCCTGGCGGAGCTCCGGGATGCCGGCGCTGGGCGTATATTTGGTAAAGCCGGCCTTTAACGCCTCGATCGCGGCCTTTTTTATGTGTTCGGGTGTATCGAAGTCCGGTTCTCCTGCGCCGAAACCGCAGACGTCTATGCCCTCGGCTTTCATGGCTTTGGCCTTGCTATCGATCGAGAGAGTAAGCGAAGGACTCAGTTGAGCGGCGCGTTCGGAAATTTCCATAGGAGTAGGGCTGGTTGTGGGATGGTTCAAAATGGAGCGCAAACTATTGGCGGTCATAGAAGTTTTCAATCAGAGGTTTGAAATTATTCTCGTCGATTCGAACGATTCCCATTTCGCGTTTCGCGTTCTCAGGGGAATCCGACGCGTGTGCGGCGTTGACCATTATGGTCTGTCCGAATTCTCTCCGGATCGAGCCTGGCGGTGCTTTGGCCGGGTCGGTCGGGCCGAGCACGTCGCGAATCTTGCGGACGGCGTCCACGCCTTGATAAACAATGGCGATCGATTTTTCCGTCCCGGGAGCGTCGCGTTCTTCGGGCGGACATTCGCTGGGTTTTCGACCGGCCATGAATTCAACAATGCTTTCCCAGTTTTCGCGGCCACTCTTTGGGCCGAGCTTCTTCTCAAGCACCGACAGCACCGGGCCGTAGAACTCCTCCGCTTGCGCAACGCTCATCTGATGAACTTTGAATCCAATGATGGAGAGCCCCGACCGCGAAAATACTTCAATGACGCCGCCGGGCCGCAAATTTGGAAACCTGAAATTGTCGGGCTTGATCAAAACCAGAGTCTTTTCGACCTGTGCGTTGCTGGGGCAGGGGACGACCCGGTCCAGGATTCCACCGTCAGAATCCGAAAATTCCGCCCAAAGCTTCAAGTCCCGCTCAACCGCCTTTGGGTCGAACGCTGCCAGAACACCCGGCTCAAAGTAACTCACCTTGCCTGAATCATCGGTGATGTAATCGCCGTAGGTATCGCGAATCGTTTCGCCGCTGGTCCGCTCGTGCACAATATGGCCAACGGTGTGATGAATCCTCTCCACCGCGTCCAGGCCGCGAAAAATGAGGAACAACACGCGCGGACGTTTGGCTAACTCGTGACTCGGCGCGAACATGCGTCCGCCGACCAGGTCGAGTCCTGTGCGGGAAATCAGCCGTCCAACGATGCCGCCGGTGCGCGATTTGCGCATCGAGTGCGGAGTGACGGCAGCATAGGCAAGTTGTTCGTTCTGCATAGTGTCTGTTTCGGCCGCGGCTCGTGATTAAACCGCGTGAAATGCAGAGAACCCGAAGCCGCCAAGGCTTCGGAAACGTAGCCGCCAGGCGACCATTACGTCAAATAAGTTTTAACGCCCAACGCTGAACGTCGAATCAGGAATACTTGAGCGTTGGACGTTTAGCGTTTGTGTGCCGTCAGGGCGATCCACTTCCCGCGACGCTTCACGCCTGCGATCTCCATGTTGTTCCTCCGGAGAACACGAAGGAGTTCCTCTTCCTGCGTACGCGGCACGCCGGAGAGAATGAGCCAATTGCTCCGTTTTAGTTTCGACGCGACGTCTATCAACAACCCGCCATATAGATTCGCGGTAATAACGTCCCACCCGGCTGCTGGTTTCCACCTGCGCACATCGCCGAGTTGGAAATCGGCGTTGTCGATTTTGTTGAGACGGGCGTTTGCTTTCGCGATCGAAATCGCTTTCGGATCGATATCAATACCAGTCACGCGTCCCGCGCCGAAGCGTTTCGCGGCGAGAACAAGAATCCCGCTCCCAGTTCCAAGATCGGCAAGCGACCAGCGTTTTTTCCATTTACGAGTCAAGCGTTCAAGGAGACGAAGCGACATTGCCGTCGTTGCGTGTCCCGTTTTCCAATCTTGAGCGGCTTCGATTTGTGGAGATCCACGAATTGCTTAAGCCAATCGCGTGGCCATTTCTCAGCGCGTCCGCCGAATTCTTCGGTGAGCTTTCGGGCAAGATTGCGCGAGGCGCACGGAATCTCGAGTTGCAACCGCTTGCGCTCCTGTCTCGAGATAATCACAAGTCTGCCGTGCGACCGCGCTTGCAAAATGTTCTCATGTGCACTAAGCCAGTGCGGGTCAGCTAGTTTGCGCCATTGATACATCTCGTTCACGGCACGTGAACGTCATGCGCCGCACTGTCCTTTCGAAGCGATAATATCGCTCTTATTTTTTCTCGGAGGCTTTTTCGCCTTTCATCTCCGCCATCTTTTGCGCAAGGCCGGCGGCGAATTTTTCGTACTGAACATTGTCGACCGTGAAAGTTCCAAACATGTAGTTCGAGTTATCCCAGGACCAATTCTGATCCGCATCGGTGTAGGTCATCTTTGATGTGCGACCCTGCTCATATTCGTGATGCAGCGGATCGGCCCCCGGTGGATTCACAATTTTCGGCGAGCCGCCCAGGCCACCTTCAATCAAGTGACCGTGGAAAGTGCCATACTGGCCAATAGTGATCTGGTGTTCTTTGCTCTCAATTTTTCGGGTGATTGGCACATAGCGTGTCTCGGTTTTTTTCGAGACACCTGGCGTTAAAACCGCTCCAGCGATCGCTTCCAGCGCTTTGCGCTGCTCCGGGGTCGCTTTCTCGTCGATATAATTATAGGCAAAATTCCAGTTGCCGTACGATTCCATCATTGTCTGGCCTTCTGGACTTTGGCCGATCGAAGCGATGGCGAGTCCGTCAAGTTTCACCTTTCCGTAGTTACCTTTCTGGATGAAAAGCACTTGGCCGCCGCCACAGGTCATTTTCGTCGGTTTGGAATTGAACCAGCACGGACAGGCCGCGTCACACGAGCAGGCTTCTTCAAGCTGACCGGTGATCTTCCATGGAGTTTTGTCCTTAGGTTGATCTGCGGCTTGAATAAATGCGACCTGGATAAGGAGGCCGGCAACAAGCACGTGGGAGAAGAGCAATTTGGTTTTCATGCTGCGGATCTTACGGCTACGCTTGGCGGCGGACAAATCGATTTTGCGCTAAAGGAAGTGCCGGTTGATGAATGCTCGCCCCGAACCAGACTTCGGGTACTTCTCGAAGGCGATCGCCGTCTTTTCGTGCGCAAATGCAAAATAGGCGACAAGAATCCAGGGGCGAAACTTAGCCGTATGCGGAGAACGGCCTTCATTATGTTCTTTAAGTCGTTGCCGGAGATCGCGAGTTGACCCAACGTACGGTTATTTTGGATGAGACTGCGACTTCAGCAAGTAAACGTAATACATCAGAAGGCTGGCCTGCCAGCCGTAGCTTGGTGTTTTAGGGCGGTCCGCCTCTGCCAGGCTCCGGCGCGCTCGCTCCAGCCTTCGCTTTGCGCTGCGCTCCAAGCGAAGGCTGGAGCGGGTGACGAGGGTCGAACTCGCGACTTTCTCGTTGGCAACGAGACGCTCTACCACTGAGCTACACCCGCACTTTTGAGAGGGAGACAAATAATGTCCAGCCGCCCGCGGGGCGCAACTTTTAATTGTCGTGGGAGGAATGAAATAGTTGAATCCAAAGAGGGTGCTGAGCGCATCCTACTGTCAAATCAGCCACTATGAATAAATTCATCATTATCTACATTTGTTCCCTCGCGCTGGCGGCAGGCTCGTTTGCGCAGACTCCGACTGCCTCGCCACTCGCAAGCACCCCTGCAGCAACACCCACTATTTCTCCAGCTTCGTCGCCTGCGAGCAAGATCGAGCAGTCCATCAGAAAGAAGCACAAGAAACACTTTGGTCTCACAATAGGCGACCATGATAAGGACTTGGATGCTCTCGATCGCCTCGGTGACGAAAAGTCCGGGGACCTTCCAGAGTTCGTGATTCCAATCGTTGCCATCACGATGCTGACGGTGTTCGGCGCACCGGTCCTGATCGTCGGTCTGATCATGTATTTCAGCTTTTCCAGATCGCGCGCTCTCCAAAAGACGGTTCGAATGATGGTTGAAAAAGGACAGCCTGTACCTGAGGCCCTGCTGAATCCGCCACCTGCTCAACGGCAGCGTTCGGATCTGCGCAGGGGCGTGGTCCTGGCAATGATTGGCATTGGCCTGATGGTGTTTTTTGGCGCTGTGAACGATTGGGAAGGCGGTTCTTGGACGCTCGGCCTGATTCCCTTCCTGATCGGCGCTGGCTATTTGCTTGTATGGAAACTGGATACGAAGAAGGACAATCCGCCGCCGGTACCGTAATCTGCGGCCGTGGAGCTGACTGATGCAGACCTGGTCGCACGAGTTCTTGTCGACGACGACCAGCACGCTTTCGGTGAGCTGGTTCGGCGGCATCAATCCGCCGTGCGCGGTCTGCTCCGTCAACTTACTCGAACCGACGTTGCTCTGGCGGACGATCTGGCGCAGCAAACATTCTTGCGCGCCTATAAGAACATCCGCAGCTTTCGCGGCGAAGCGCGCTTTTCCACGTGGCTTTACCGGATCGCTTACAATTGTTTTCGAGAAGATGCGCGCCGCCGGAAGGAACTTGTGGGAATCGACGAAGAACAACTCCAAACACAACACGATCCTCAGATCGCCAATCCCGGGTTGAGACACGATCTTATGCGCGCATTGAGTTTGCTTCCCTTGAATGAGCGGTCCGCGGTTTTACTTTGTTGCCAGAGCGGCCTTTCACACGATGAAGCCGCCCGTGTTCTCGACATCCCTCTTGGTACAGTGAAAACGAATGTTCTTCGGGGACGCGAGAAATTGAAACGAATGCTTGCCGACTGGGGTCCAAATTAGTTAAAGGGTATAGAACAGGTGAACCAGGAAGATTGGCTTGATAGGGAATTGCGTGAAGCGGCGCCCTATATCGACGACGAGGGATTCACTGCCCGGGTGTTGCAACAGTTACCGGCACCTCGGCGCGCTCATGATC
>QHPC01000087.1 GCA_003218915.1 Verrucomicrobiota bacterium | reverse complement strand
CGGGTGCAAAGGAATGGCATGTTCGTGGCGTTGCGCGGTGAGAAATCCGATGGCCACGAATTCATCGGTCAGGCAATCGAAAAAGGCGCATCGGTAATTGTTGCCGAACGTGAGGAACAGAATCCGCGCGCAACTTGTCTGGTTGTCGAGAACACGCGGACCGCGCTCGCTGATTTTGCAGCAACCTTTTACGGGTACCCGGAGCGCAAATTAAAAATGGCAGCGGTCACAGGTACGAACGGCAAAACCACCACTACTTTTCTCGTCAAGCACATCTGCGAAAATGCCGGCTTACGTTGTGGATTGATCGGAACGGTGCGCTACGAGATCGGTGAGCGGGTGTTGCCTGCTATTCGCACGACGCCAGAATCGCTCGATTTACAAGAGCTATTGGCGCAGATCGTCAACGCGGGTTGTAAGGCAGCGGCGATGGAAGTTTCTTCGCATGCGCTCGCGCAGGATCGCACGCGTGGACTCGAATGGAACGTCGCCGTGTTTACAAACCTTACGCAGGACCACCTCGATTTTCACGGGACCATGAAAAGCTACTTCGAATCCAAGATGAAGCTCTTCACGGGACTTGGGAGTCAGAAAAAAAAGCGCAAACCCGTCGCAATTGTGAATGTCGATGACCGTTACGGCGAACAACTGCTCGACAAAATCGACAAACGCGTTGCGGTCATCACTTACGGGATGGGGATGCGCGCGGACTTCCGCGCTTCAAATTATCGCGTTGAGTCCAGCGGCACTTCTTATCAACTGGACGCTCGCGGCAAAAGTTATCTGGTCCGCGTCCCGCTGATTGGTCGCTTTAATGTTACAAACTCCGTAGCGGCGCTGGCTGCCGCCAATGCTCTGGGGATTAATCTGCGTGACGCAGTGTTTAGTCTTGGCAAGTCACCTCAAGTACCGGGACGCCTGGAATTGGTTCCAGCGAAGCGACAATTTCAAGTTTTCGTAGACTACGCGCATACCCCTGACGCCTTGGGGAATGTGCTCAAGACCCTGCGCGAACTCGAGCCGCATCGGTTGATTGCGGTTTTTGGTTGTGGTGGCAATCGCGACCGGCAGAAACGTCCTTTGATGGCCGAAATAGTGGATCGCCATGCTGATTATGCCATTATTACCTCGGATAATCCGCGCAAAGAGAATCCGGACACGATCGTCACCGAGATCGAAAAGGGATTCCGATCGACTCACTATGAAAAAGTTGTCGATCGGACTCAGGCCATTAATCGCGCTATTAAACTGGCACGGCCGCACGACATTGTTTTGATCGCGGGCAAGGGGCACGAAAATTACCAGGAGTTCGCGGATCACACCGTCCCGTTCGACGATATTCAAGTCGCGCGACGTGCGATCGAAGATCATCCAATGGAGTTTTCGTCATGATGCTTTTGTTTGGAAGTTCGCCGGCACGCGATGTGCGCTCTCCAGTTTTTACGTTATGAATCCGCTTTCGCTCTCTCAGATTGCGCAATTCGCCGGAGGTTCGCTCTCGTCTGGAACCGGAACTGTTGTAATCGATAAAGTCAGCACCGATTCGCGTACGATTAAGCGCGGCGAACTATTCGTCGCATTGCGCGGCGAGAATTTCGATGGGCACAATTTCGTAGAAGCTACCGCGATAGCTGGCGCGGCGGGGGCAATGGTTGATTCCAATTGGAAAGGAAACGTACCGGAGAATTTCGCGCTTATTCGCACAAGAGACACATTGCAGGCGTACCAGCAGCTCGCTGCCAATTACCGGAAGTCACTGCCACTACGTGTCGTCGCAATTACCGGAAGCAACGGCAAAACCAGCACGAAAGACTTCGCCGCGGCGGTCCTTGCCCGGCGGTTTCGAGTGACGAAGACACAGGGGAACTTCAATAATCATGTGGGCTTGCCTCAAACGATTCTGGAAGCCGCGGGACAGGATGAAGTCGCTGTTTGGGAAATTGGAATGAATCACCCCGGCGAGGTTGCGGCGCTTGCGAGGATAGCAGCACCGGACGTTGCCATCATCACAAACATTGGTGTCGCACATGTCGAATTCATGGGATCGCGCGAAAGAATCGCGGAGGAGAAAGGCGCGCTGGCAGAGGCCGTTGGCGCCGATGGGACGGTCATCTTAAACGCTGATGATCCCTTTACGAAGGGAATCGCGACTCGCGCACGCGGCAAAGTGATCTTAGCGGGCACAAGTGCTGGCACGATCCGCGCTAGTGAGATCAACCAGAGCGGAAGCGGGACAGATTTTACAATTCTCGAGGACGCTCATCGCTGCCGCGCCCAATTACCTGGGCCTGGGTTGCATATGGTGCAGAACGCGCTGCTGGCCGTAGCGGCCGGTCGTGTCTTCGGTCTTTCCCTGGAAGAATGCGCCGCCGGCCTGGTCAGCGCTCCGCTCACGAAAGCGCGTTTGCAAGTCAAGGAAATCCGCGGTGTGCAATTTCTCGACGACAGCTACAACGCAAACCCCGATTCCATGAAGGCGGCATTGCGAACATTAGTTGAACTGGATGCCGATGGGCAACGGATCGCCGTGTTGGGCGAGATGCGTGAATTGGGCGATGAATCGGAGCGCGCGCACCGCGAAGTGGGCGAAACTGCTGCTGTGTTAAAGGTTGATCATCTGATTGCCATTGGAAATGTGGCCGCGACCATCGCAGAAGCGGCAAAACAGGCCGGGCTTGAGAACAGCTCTATCGTGGCCTCAACTGCTGAGGCCGCTGAATTGTTGGCAGAGATCGCCGCGCCCGGCGACTTGGTGCTCATCAAGGGCAGTCGCCTGGCGCGCACCGAGCAAGTGATTGAAGCGTTCCGCAATCCACAATCCATAACCGCCAATTCGCCATGATGTACTTCCTTCATCACCTGAGCGACCGGTTCATCGGGTTTAACGTTTTCCTTTATGTCACGTTCCGAGCCATTGCGGCGGCCGTGACGGCGTTCCTGCTCACCTTGATCTTTGGGAATTTCATTATTCGAATACTGATTGCGCTAAAATTGGGGCAACCAATTCGGGGGGCGGCGGAAGTTCATCGCCTGGCTGAACTACACGGTGGTAAACAAGGAACGCCCACCATGGGTGGCGCGCTGGTTATTGGCTCCGTTTTTGTGTCTAGCCTCCTCTGGGCGCGCCTCGATAATCGTTTCGTTTGGCTGGTCCTGTTTTGCATGATTTATCTCGGTGCTCTCGGTTTCGCTGATGATTATCTCAAGGTGACTAAGAAGAAATCCGACGGCATCAGCGGCCGGATCAAACTGGTTTTTCAGATTGCTCTTGCCTTAATTGTCACGGCCGTTTTTCTCAGCAGTCCGCTGCTGGAAGTGCAGGCCCGTGCTCTCTATGTGCCGTTCGTCAAATCACCAGTCATCGCGAACATGGGCTGGTTTACCTTCGCATTTTTTCTCCTCGTCATTGTTGGTTCCTCGAATGCCGTCAATCTCACCGACGGGCTCGATGGACTGGCCATTGGTTGCACAGTCACCGTGGCATTTGCATATGCGCTACTTTCTTATGCGGCTGGAAATTTCCGGATCGCCGAATATTTACAGGTCCCGTTTTATCCATTTGCCGGGGAACTGACTGTCGTCTGTTCCGCACTGATCGGCGCGGGCCTGGGCTTCCTCTGGTTTAATTGTTTTCCGGCGAAAGTTTTCATGGGCGACACCGGCTCGCTGTCTATCGGCGGCATGATTGGCGTCGTGGCGATCTGTTGCAAGCAGGAGCTGCTCCTGGTTGTGGTAGGCGGCGTTTTCGTGATCGAAGCCGTTTCTGTGATTTTGCAGGTGATGAGTTTCAAACTGACGGGCAAACGGATTTTCGTCATGTCTCCGCTACATCATCACTTTGAGTTGACGGGCTGGAAGGAAAACACGGTCATCGTTCGGTTTTGGATTCTCTCGATCATCTTTGCGTTGCTTGGTCTTGCAACACTGAAACTGAGGTAAAACGTGCGCTACAAGAATCAGAATATTGCCGTTCTTGGTGCGGGGTT
>QHPC01000086.1 GCA_003218915.1 Verrucomicrobiota bacterium | reverse complement strand
CGGACAGAGGTGCAAGCGGGCCAAGTCTTTTGCTCGCCAATTGAAGTTCTGTCGCGTTTGTTGCGAGATCAGGCCCGTGTGTTGGGTGGCATTGTGCGGAAGTCCACCAAGCGAGTGGCCCCAATGGAAGAGCGATTGCTGGCCAAGCACGTTTCCGTCAGTCGCAGCGAATTAGGTTCTCTGCGGCGGATGTTGGTTCGACTCCAACGGCTTCTGGCCCCGGAACCGGCTGCATTCTTTCGCCTTCTTAGTCGGCCTCCTGAATGGATTGCAGAAGAAGAGCTTCAGAACCTGCAACAAGCCGCAGAGAAGTTCTCCACCGCCATCAACGACACAGCGGCCCTGGTTGAGCGGGTCAAACAGCTTCAGGAAGAATTAGCCGCCTTTGTCAATGAGCAGACCAATCGCACGCTGTTTGTGTTAACGTTAGTAACTGTGCTGGCCTTGCCGATCAACCTGGTGGCGGGATTGTTTGGCATGAATGTAGGTGGTATTCCTTTAGCTCAACACCCGTACGGTTTCTTTTTGGTCGTGGGCCCCCTGCTGGTCGCGACAGCGCTGCTGGCGTATTGGGGATTGGGCAGACGCCGTGACTAAGAATTTCGGTAGACTCACCTTGGAAGTCGTAAGTGTTGGGCGATGTATAGCAAACCATCTAACCGGATCATACAACTAACGGCTACCCGGCGTGGGTTTACTTTTTTTGATGAGTAAAGCATCATCAGCTTTCAGTTCGGCCACGGTGGCTGATCTTGTTCTCGTTAGGCCGAACATTTGAATCGATATGCGTGGAGTTCAGATTAGCTACCTGATTGAGCACCCAGAATACATCCCGCAGTTGGCGCAGTGGCTATTTGAGCAGTGGGATTCCATTCTTGGCGAAAAAACCCCTGAGGCTCGAATCAAGAAACTAAAGGCGCACATGAATCGAGATCAGTTGCCTATTGCCTGGGTTGCGCATGCGAACGGACAACTTCTAGGAACTGCCGCCCTTCGTGTCCACGATCTTGAGGGACGCGAAGACCTGACTCCCTGGCTCGGCGGGGTATTTGTTAATTCGCATTTTCGCCGCCAGGGTATTGGTGCCGCACTCTGTGCCACCGTCGAGGACGAGGCTCGGTCGCGAGAAATAAGCACGCTGTATTTGTTCACGCTCGACAAGCAGGCATGGTATTCACGCCTAGGCTGGACAGTACTTGGCCCGTGTGTTTGGCACGAACGGTCCGGTGAAATAATGTGCAAGCACCTGCAGATCGTCTGTGGCGCAACGGACTAACGAAAGAGAAGCAGAAATAACTAGTCTAACTCGTCTCCACGCGATCACTCCGTGCGTAGACCACTTGGGATCCTCATCAAGCCTTCTGCTTAGGCCGCGGGCTGCGCGGTGATTTCAGACGCGCTAGAAAAGCGTTTTTGCCCTGGAGCCGCAGGCTGGGTCTGAAATTGTTGCTCGTATCACGTCGGAGCTCCCGCTAAAACAGGTTTCTATGGCTCTGCTTTTATTGGGTCCTCCCCAGGCGAGGAAACGGATTGGATCCAAGATTTACCTGTTCAAAGACGCAATTATTAGGCCGAATTCTCGTTAGGCGCACGAATCACTCGACTTATGCCCAGCAATCGCTCGATGCCTCCAGGTCCCGTAATCCCAGAACTCCCCTACGCCGATGTCCCCGTCGCTGCGCGTTGGCTGTGCAGCGCTTTTGGTTTTAGGGAGCGATTGCGCATCGGCAGCCATCGCATTCAGCTGCATGTCGGCGCGGGTGCCATCGTCGTGGTAGAAGGGAGTGCGACGCCAGATGCCTCCGGCTGCCGGGTCATGGTGCCGGTGGCCGACGTGGACGCGCACTACGCCAAGGCTGTCGCCGCTGGGGCTCGCACCCTGGGCGAACCGACCACATATCCGTTTGGAGAGCGACAGTATTCGGCCCTGGACTTGGGCGGGCATCGCTGGACCTTCTCGCAGTCAGTGGCAGACAGTGATCCGGCCTCGTGGGGCGGGGAGTTGGTCAACCCTTAGCGCCCGGAAGGTTTGTGTGGGCTACCTAATCGCGTAGGGAACAAGAAAAATAGAAGCTGACAATGGGAACAAGGACGATCGCCGTGCTGGTCACCATTGCATTCAGCGTGATCGGCGTGCTGGGTGACTACTTCCTTAAGCTCGCCAGCGGGCGCGAGCAACCGCTGCGGACGGGTTGGTTTTACCTTGGCTTCGCCCTCTACGCCTCGACCGCGTTCGGCTGGGTGTTCGTAATGAAGCACCTGAAGCTGGCCACCATCAGCGTTCTCTACTCTGTCTCCCTGGTGCTGCTTCTCACCGCCATCGGCGTTGTGCTGTTCCGGGAGTCATTGAACTACTTTGAGGTGATCGGGATCGTGTTAGCGGTGGTCTCGCTCGTGCTGTTGATGCGCTTCGCCTAACGACCAATCCTTAAGTAATATGAGAACGTCTCTCGTAATCCTGGCGATATTCTTATCCACCAATTTCCCACGGTGCGTGGACGCTGGCCGCAAGCAACCCGATGAGGACTCCTTGCGAAGCTACATGGTTGGAGAATATGATCTCATCGGACGCAAGCCTGATTCGACTGCGACTTACACCGGACACCTAACGCTTCGAGAAGAGAACGGAGTCCTACAAGTCACACGAACGATTGACGGTAAGACGGACAAATGCGTTGCTCGATTCGATACCGTCGCAGGCGACGATCGTATTCCAGTGCTAAGAATGCATTTTCATCTCGACGGCATGGAATATGATGCCACCTACCGCTGGCAATCTGATCCCGACAATTATCCACGGTTTACCGGCTACGTTTATCTTGCCGACACCAAATCGCCTGGACTCGAAGCGGTTTTTCCAATCCACCGATAGCCCCAACGTTTTCCGAACGTGAAAAGTGGGTTATGATTTTTTGATCTTTTCGTTAGCGCAATGTGATGCGCGTCACTATGAAGCCTGGTTCGACCATGCGTGTAGCTCGGCCGACTGATAATCTGGCCGCGATTGCCGAGATGTATGCGAAGGGCCTTGGGTTCACTGTGCTTGCCGAATTTAAAGATCACCGCGGTTTTGACGGCGTTATTCTCGGTCATCCCAGGCAGCCCTACCACATCGAATTCACCTCTCAACGACAACACCAAGTCGGCAAAGCTCCGACCCAGGATCATCTGCTGATCTTCTACGTTCCCAATAAGGACGAGTGGGAAGCAGGGTGTGCACAAATGGTATCAGCCGGATTTCGCAACGTGCCGTCATACAATCCGTATTGGGACCCGCAGGGCAGGACGTTCGAAGATATCGATGGCTATCGAGTAGTCTTACAGAATGCGGCGTGGAATAAGTGAGGTAGACAATCTTGTCTGCCCTCGTTGACGTCCATCGCAGGCAGCATTGCCTGCGCCACTGACGCTATTTCGGCGAGCGCGAATCGGCGTGCGTTTTGACGTCGCGTCTTTGCTTGTCCACCACGCGACGCAATTCGCGCTCCATCGTTTTGAATGCGTCGTGGATCACCTTGTTGAGCGGTTGGTGTGAGCCATTGTCCATCTGCCTTTCGTCAGCAACCAGCTCGTGCCCCCGCGACACGGTCACATCGATTCGGCATCGGAAGGGATTACCTTTTTGATGTGTGTGATTGGTTTGCTCAATGGCCACGTCACAGCGATTGATATGGTCGCAAAATTTTTCCAGTCGCGCGGCATAATCCAAAATGAGATTGTCGATCTGGTCAGATTTTTCCAGACCCCGATACGAGATCTTAACGGGCAGTTGCATGATTATTTTGATACTAATGCGCTCCCTCGCGTTGAAGGAACAAAAATGTTCTCAAGCATCTAGTCACATTTGCTGCAGTGAACGAAATCGCAAAACTAGTTTCGCCGGTTCCACTTTTACCAAATCCGATTTCACGTGTTCGACGATCCGGTCGCGCACCGGCGGAGGCAGAAGATCGACAATCGCCCCGTGAATTTCAGCCGGCGCGGCAAACGACCATCCCTCTTTTTCATTAAGCGGTCCCCGCGCCGTTGGTCACAGGAAACCGCCCAGCCAAATCGCTCACTTTGTCCACGAACCTTCCGTGCGCATCGGTGATGTCGAATGCCTGCACCAATTGGAGGCTCGGTCCGCGCGTCGGCGTCTCGTTCACCCGATATGCTTTTAAGCTCCCTCGATCAGTGACGATGATAAGCGAACTCGGTGTCATGACGAATCACTGACCAAAAAATTTGGCCGCGCGCATCAAAATATGCGCTCTACATCTCTATAGACTAATTCGTTTCTGGCAACAAGATTGCGTTGCTGAATTTCTCTGCCGCGCAACGCGCTACTCGCGGCGGGCGCGCTCTTCTTCTGCGCTGAGCGGAGGAAACTCCACGCGACGTTTCTTCCAGGATTCTTCGCGGGCCTGAGCTTGCGTCCCGCTTACGAGCTGGAGCAGGCAGCTGGCGCGGCCGCCAAGATCGACGTCGTCGCCCGAAGCGAATTTTTTTGGCTCAGCGAGGAAACCGTTCGGATCCATTGTGTCGAGAATGAGTTGCCATTCGAGATGCTCCTGGCCGGGCAGCACAAAGGGGATCGGTTCGTAATGCGCATTGATCAGCAGCAGAAATGTTTCGTCACGGATTGGCTCACCTTCGAAACTGACAACATCGCTGGTATCGCCACTCAGCAGCATCCCAACACAACGAACGAATGGCGACGCCCATTCCTCGTCGCTCATCTCGCTCCCACCCGGATTGAACCACATGACGTCGCGAATCTCAGAGCCACGTATCCGGCGACCCTGAAGAAACTTCGGCCGACGAAACACCGGGTGCGCGTGGCGGAATTCAATCAGCTTGCGCGTGAACTCCAGAAACTGATTTTGCTTTTCGTCGTGCGTCCAATTGAACCAACTGATCTCATTGTCCTGGCAATAAGCATTGTTATTGCCGGTCTGTGATCGTCCCCATTCATCCCCGCCATTGAGCATCGGCACGCCCTGTGAAAGAAAAAGTGTGGTCAGAAAATTCCGCCGTTGTCGTTCGCGCAACGCGTTGATCTGCGGATCTTGGGTCGGACCTTCCGCGCCGCAATTCCACGAGAGATTATTATTGTCGCCATCTTTGTTTCCGTCGCCGTTCGCTTCGTTGTGCTTGTCGTTGTAACTGACCAGGTCGTTCAGGGTGAAACCGTCGTGCGCGGTGACAAAATTAATACTGGCGTAGGGTCGCCGGCCATTATGCAGGTATAGATCGGGGCTGCCTGTGAGCCGGTAACCCATCTCGCCGATTCGACCTTCATCGCCTTTCCAAAAACTGCGAACGGCGTCGCGATATTTCCCATTCCATTCCGACCACGGCGCAGGAAAATTTCCAACTTGATAGCCGCCCTCGCCGACGTCCCAAGGTTCCGCGATAAGTTTCACGTTCGAAAGAATCGGGTCCTGCTGGATAACCTGAAGGAAAGGATGCAGCATGTTTACGCCGTCACGATTGCGCACGAGCGTAGCCGCCAGATCGAAACGAAATCCATCCACGTGCATTTCCACGACCCAATAACGCAGGCTGTCGATCACCAACTGCAGCACGCGTGGATGGAGCAGATTCAGTGTGTTCCCGGTGCCGGTGAAATCCAGATAGAAACGCGGATTCTCCGGATGTAACCGGTAGTAAGCGGCGTTGTCGATCCCGCGAAAGCACAAGGTGGGCCCAAGATGATTTCCTTCGCCAGTATGATTGTAAACCACATCGAGAATCACCTCGATACCGGCGGCATGAAGACTGCGCACCATGGATTTGAATTCGGAGATTTGTTCACCCATTTGCCCGCCGCAGGAGTACTGCGCATGCGGTGCAAAAAATCCGATCGTATTGTAACCCCAGTAATTCGTCAGGCCGCGATCGATTAAGACCTTGTCGTCAATGTGCGCATGCACTGGCAATAGCTCGACCGCCGTCACGCCGAGCTTTTTGAAATAATCAATGGCTGCCGCGGTGCCAAGGGCGGCGTAAGTGCCGCGCAGTCGTTCTGGCACGTCGGGCCAAAGTTTGCTGAAGCCTTTCACGTGCACCTCATAGATCACAGAATTGTGCAACGGCGTACCGGGCTTTTGATCGCCCTGCCAGTCGAACCCGGTGTCGATGACCACCGACTTTGACACGCCCCACGCATCATCGCGAAAGTCCTGAGTCAAATCTTCCTTCTCGCCTCCGATGACGTAACCGAACATTTCATCGGCCCAGCTCACCTCTCCGGCGATGGCCTTTGCGTACGGGTCGAGAAGCAGTTTCGAGCTGTTGAAGCGCAGCCCGTGCTGCGGATCGTACGGACCCGAAACGCGGAACCCGTACAACTGTCCTGGACGCACATCCGGCAAAAACACCTGCCAAACCTGATCGGTGTGTTCGGTGACCGGGATACGAATGTTTTCTTCCGTGGCCTCGATGCTGCCGAACAAGCAAAGCTCAACACCCGCAGCGTGTTCGGAAAAGATGGCAAAATTGACACCGTTCCCCATCCACGTCGCGCCCAGAGGATAGGGGTAACCGAGAAAAGTCCGTACCGAAGTCATAAACGCGCCGCGCATTTATCCGGCATCGAATCCGCATTGGCAATCTCCAACTCGGGACGCACGCAACATTCGCGCTAATGTTGCATTTGTGGCCAAGTCATTAAGATCACCGCTGTGATTGGCAAAGTCATTGTGACAGTCGTGATATCGGTCGCCGTCTGCGCCTTGGCCCTCTACTTCTACGCACATCACAATTGGCATCCGTTACCCGCGGGAACAACCATCGATCGGATTCTCGTGGAAAAATCGGCGAAAAGATTGTCGATCTTTCGCCACGGCAACCAGATCAAGCGTTATCGAATCGCGTTGGGTCGGAACCCAGTGGGCGCGAAGCAGGAAGAAGGCGACATGAAAACACCGGAAGGAATCTACAAAATCGATAGCGGAAATCCGCAAAGCAGCTTTCACCTCGCGCTGCACATTTCTTATCCGTCAGATGAAGACAATCAACGAGCTGCCACACGCGGCGTCTCAGCCGGTTTTGACGTTATGGTTCACGGAATTCAAAACGGACGCGGCTGGATTGGTGCGTTTCATCGTTGGAAAAATTGGACTGCGGGTTGCATCGCGCTCACCGACGAAGAGATCGAGGAACTCTGGCGTGTAACGCCGGATGGGACGACGATCGAGATTCGCCCGTGACTGTCACAGCGAGTATCGCCGATCAACGCAGAGCTGTAGCCGGGGTTGGTGACCCCGGCCGGCATTATCGATGCCGGCTACAACGGTGCGTCTTACAAATCCTGCAGGGCACGCTTCGCTTTCTATACATCCGATGGCCGCAGAACGATCAGACCGTTTTCCCCCGCGACGCCGCCGGCGAGATATGCGTATTCTATCATAACCTCGGCGTCTGCTAGACGCTCGGCGATCTTCGCCAGGACGCCTGGTCGGCTTGTTGTTTCGATCATCAGGACTTCGGTCTCTAGCGCCAGTGTTCCCGCCTCGCCCAGAAGCATGAGCGCCTTGGTTGGATCACTTACTACCATGCGCACCACTGTGTGATCAACGGTGTCGGATGTAGCCAACGCGTGAATGTTAATTTCTGCTTTGGCCAGCGCTTCACACACGCGCGCAAGCGCCCCGGGACGATTTGCAAGAAAGACCGCGAGTTGGGTGGCCGTTTCGATCGAGAGCGATGGGTTCATGCTACTCTCAACGTGATGCCGGGAATGGCTTCTGACAACTCGGGAAAATCCGGAGACGTGATTCTGCTCTCATCCAAGAATTCGCTAGACCCGATAATCTCGGGATTGTCGATCCAGAGATGGCTACCATTACTGAACCTCGTTCAGTGAAGTCGCGGACTCCGCGGCGGACTATCGGTTTTGTTACGGCATCTTCCATCGTTATCGCCAACATTATCGGCACGGGCATCTTCACCAGCTTGGGCTTTCAACTGACAGATATTCAGTCGGGATTTCCGCTGCTCATGCTTTGGATCATTGGCGGAATTACGGCCCTTTGTGGCGCGCTTTGTTACGGCGAACTCAGCGCCGCGTTGCCGCGCTCCGGAGGCGAATACCATTTTCTATCGAAGATTTATCATCCCGCGCTCGGATTCATGGCGGGATTCGTTTCCGCTACCGTCGGGTTTGCTGCGCCGATCGCCCTCGCCGCCATGGCGTTTGGGAAATATTTCGTCGGAGTGTTCGGCGTTGGCTCGCCGGTGCTTCTATCATTTGTCGTTGTCTGGGCGGTCACGGCTTTTCATCTTCGAAATCTGCAGATTGGCAGTGCGTTTCAGAATCTCTGGACGATCGTGAAACTGCTCTTGATTGGAGCGTTCATCACAGCTGGGTTTCTCGTGGAACCAAAACAGGAGATCACGTTTTTGCCGCAGCCCGGCGATACGACGTCGATCTTTCGTGGCGCGTTCGCGGTCGCGCTTGTCTACGTCATGTATTCCTATTCGGGCTGGAATGCATCGAGTTACATCATCGGTGAAGTTAAGAAACCCGAGAAGAACGTTCCGCGCTCGCTTCTCGCGGGAACGCTTATTGTCATTGCGGCCTACGTTCTTCTGAACGCGATTTTTCTCGCCACGACTCCACAGGAGGAAATGCGAGGCCAAATCGAAGTCGGCCTAATCGCGGGCAAACATATCTTCGGAGCAAGCGGCGGGCAGGTTGCCGGGGCGGTCATTTGTCTCGGCTTGGTTTCCGCGATCAGTTCAATGACATGGATCGGGCCGCGTGTCAGCATGTCGATGGGCGAAGATCATTGGTTGCTGCGCATGCTTGGCCGCAAGAATCCTCACGGCATTCCGACCAACGCCATTGTGCTGCAGTTGCTCATCGTGAATATGCTTCTGCTCACGCGCAGCTTTGAAAGCGTGGTGCAATACACTCAATTTAGCTTGTTGCTCTGCTCGCTGTTCACGGTGGTGGGCGTGATGGTGTTGCGCGCTACCCGTCCGGAAATCGCCCGCCCTTACCGGGTGTGGGCTTACCCGCTGCCGCCAATTATCTTCAGCGTCATCACGCTCTGGATGATGTTTTATCTGTTGCGCTGGAAGACCATCGAATCGCTGGCGGGACTCGCCACCGCGCTTATTGGTCTGCTGCTCTATTTTTTCGCGGGAAAGCGGTCGCAACGCCCCGCATAAAAATGCAGTTCAACAAATGACACCAGGTTCCCATATCTTTGGCTTGCGCAAGAGTAATTATCGCACCTTGAGAAGGGAGATGAGAGATACTGTCCGAGGAAACAGGTTAAAGAGCGGCATCGAATTGTTGACAACGATGGTGCTCGCAACTGCGTTCAGCGTTTCGGCGCAGGTGAGTCCCCAGATCGCGCCGCGGGCGATTCCTGTGGCTCCGACAAATGCCGGACCTAATGATATCGCGCGCTTCCTTGCTGGAATGCCTGTGCCGGAGAATTCTCCGCTCGCGCCACTCACGCGCGATCCGGCGTGGCAGGCGCATTCCGCGTTTTTTGAGGGGGAGTTCACCAAACTCTCCCAGCGTCAACTCCAAAAGCTGCACGCGTGGACAGACACTAATTTTCCCGAGGTAACACAGCCGACTCCGGTCGCATTTTACATGTTCAGCGGCCCGGATTTTTTGTACGTCGATCAATTTTTTCCCAACGCCTCGGTGTACGTCCTTTGCGGAAAGGAATCAATGGGTCCGCCGCCTGATCCATTGCGCATCCTGAACCTCTCCGGCGCGCTGGGAAATCTGGAAAACGCAATGAGGTCGTCGTTGAACACGACATACTTCATCACCAAGAACATGAAGGTCGATCTGCAACAGCAGAACCTCAATGGTGTGCTGCCGATTCTCTACGTGTTTATCGCACGCGGCGATAAGTCGATAACGAACGTCGCGTTTGGCTCGCTCAACAGCAACGGCGCATTCGAAGAATTCGCGCCGGGGAAAAAAGGGGGCAGCACTCCTGGAGTGCGAATCCGTTATACGGACAATCAATCTGGCAATTCACAAACCTTGTATTATTTCACCACCGATATTTCTGATGGCGGCATCAAGTCCGCGCCGGGTTTCTTGAAATTTTGTCAACGACTTGGGACCGGTTCGAGTTTTCTGAAGTCTTCTTCGTATCTGATGTTCGAGCAGGGCTTCGCAACCATCCGCAATTTCATCCTCGACCATAGCAATCGAATCGTGCAGGACGATTCCGGAATTCCTCTGGCTTATTTCGATCCAAACAAATGGAACCTGCGTCTTTTTGGCGTTTACCTCGGCCCGATCGATCTCTTCAAACAACATTACCAGCCCAGGCTTCAGGAAATTTTTCGGCAAGGCAATCCGCCCCTGCTCGACTTCGGGTTCGGTTATCGCTGGAACTACAAGGAAGCCAATTTGATCGTAGCGGAACGGAAGTGAATCTTGCGTCGATTGTCATTCCGAGTCCTTCGACTCCGCTCAGGACAGGCTTCGTCGAGGAATCTCTGTTTCTCTCTGGGAGTGGACTCCAGAAACATCAAGAGATGTCTCGACTTCGCTCGACATGACAGAAAGGCGAACCCTGACTGCTAGAACCGGCGAAACCACGAATAGGGAAAATCGTCTCCCGGGCAATCGGTCGGCCAACGCGGTGGATTCATTTCACGGTGTGGCCGCACAGGAATCGCGCCCCTGTCGGTCTTACCGCAACGATCTCGCAAATAGCGGATGAGTTCCTCGCATGCGTCAAGCTGCGCACGGGTTGGCTGGCTACGATTGAAATCGCCGACCAGACAAATGCCGAGCGAAATGTTGTTCAGATAATCGCTGTGCACGTGTCCGCCGTTGATCTGACGGCGCCAGCGATCGCCTACTTCAATCTGGCCGTTTCCTGTGGACGTTCCGTTTCCGATCACGAAATGATAGGCGAGTCCATTCTGCATCCGGCGCACGTGCCGGTGATAATAATCGAACACGCGTGCGTTCCCCTGTCGTGTGCCGCTATTATGCACCACAATGAATTGCCAGCGACGCCGTTTCACCGGCGCGCGTCGGATCGCGTCGATCACGGATCGCGTTAGATAACGATAGTTACCCGAACTGCGAGACCAGGGCCAGAAGCCCCTTTTCGGCGGCGGCGATGGCGCGGGTTCGAGACCTTGGTCCTCTTCCAGACCAGATTTTTCGATCACAACCTGAGCGCGCTCGCCGCTTGGAGCACGCGGAGCTTTTGACTGAGGGAGAAGCGCCGGTGTCGGCACCGCGGACTCGGGAGTTTTCGGTACCGGGGTTGCGCGCTCTGACGTCGTAGCGCGCTCTTCTGAAGGGGGCGGTGTCTTTTCCGGCTTTGGTGTTTCCTCTTCTTTTCCCGTCGATTTGGATTTCCCCTGCTTTCTCGGTTTGCGCGAAACCTCTTTGGATTTCTTTTTCGCGGATTTCGGTTTTGGCGTAGGCGTGTGGCGCCGCTTTGATTTTGCTGAAGAGGTGTGCTCAGGCGTCTCGCGCGGCGTGGGCGCTGGGGTCGCCTCTTCCTCTTCGCCAGATTTTGGCTTTGCCTTGCGGGGCCGCGGTGATTCCCGCCGGTCTTGTGATTCGCTATTGTCGCTGACCGACTCTTCTTTTGCTGTCTTTGCCTTGCGGATTGGCGTTGGCGATTTTTTTTCTGAAGGGTCTGTTTTCTCTTGCGACTCGTCGTTTGCTAATTTTGCGTGGGGAATCGCGGTTGGTGCTTTTTCCGGGGTCGCGGACCCGCCTGCATCGCTATGCGAAGCATTGCGGGCAGGATCCTGGTGTTTTTTCCCCGATTTATCCCTCGACGCTTTTGCTACCGGGCTCGGAGATTTTTTTGGTTTCGGAGACGGCGAAGAATGCGCCTCGCTCTGCTCGGACTCCTCGTGTCGGCTTTTTTCTTCGGCATCGACTTGCGCACAGAGGAGCCTCCCAAGGATTACGGCAGAAACGAACGCAGTTGTGAGCCAAAGGCGAAAGGGCACCACTGCGACGGAGCGTAACAGAGCGCGCGAAGCGATCAACGGAATCGTTAAAAAAAGTTAAAACGCCACAAAGTTAAAAAGGCAATCTCCCATTCCTTTTTAATGATTTAATTTTTTAACTCATTAACTCGTCGCCGCAGGCTCGGGCGCAGCAGGCGCAGCGACGCGCATTTTTTCGCCTTCACGCCGAAGAATGGCGTTTAACTTACCGCCCAGCAATAGCAACAGACAGGTCAGATACATCCACGTAAGCAATACAACGATTGACGCCAGCGCCAGATACGTCGGGTTGTAACGGTCATACCGCGCCACATAAAGCTGAAAAAGTTTCGTGGCGATGATCCAACCAACCGAAAAGAAAATCGCGCCGGGCAAAGCCTGGCGGACGGTTAAATAATTTTCCGGTGTCAGGAGATACAGTGCGAGGGCGAGAATGACCAGCGCTACAAAGGTAAACGGCAGATTGAGCGTCGTGATCCATGCTTGCAGCGGGAAGGCCAGTTGAAAATTGACTTCCGCAAGACCGGCCAGCCGTTCACCAAAGACGATCGCGTTGAAGCAGAACACGATGATGATCCCAAACCAAAACAGCATGAAAAATGAGATGATATATTTGGACCACCAATGCGGATCTTCCCGCATTCCATACGTATGGCTGAGAGCGCGCGAGGTCGTCGCGATGAAGACAGTCCCGAAATAAATTCCGAGAATGATGCCCGCGTTCGCGAGCAGGCCGCTCGAGCCTGTCACCACCACATTTGCCATCGTAGAATCGAGAATGTCCTGCACTTTTGGATCCGGCGGCATGAAGCTTTTCAAGAGAAGAAACATCCGATGCAATTTGGTCGGATCGGTGCCGAACAAACCCAGCAGATGCCAGAGAAAAAGCGATCCGGGGGCCAGCGCAAAGAGAAGCAGATACGCCATCTGTGCGGCCAGTCCGGTTGTGGTATCGGTCGCTGTTTCCCAAACCAGACGGCGCAGTACCCGCCAGACGAATCCGAGGTATTTCATCTTCACCGAGAGTTTACTTTGCCGGACATAAATATCCATTAAACTCGCTCCACTTGTCATGTTGAGCGAAGCGAAACATCTCTGATTATTTCCACCGTATGCGTAGCCACGACTACTGGGTTTATATTTTCACCTATGGGCGGGACGCCAGAATGATCCGAGATTCTTCTCCCGCGACTGCGGGATCAGAATGACGTTACGAAATGGCTCGCGAGCGCGACCCTGACACTTCGTGAAAAAACGAATATTGATCCTCACGGCAAGCTTCGGGGAAGGTCACAACAGCGCTGCGCGCGGAATTCGCGATGGCCTCGCGCGCGTCGCCCCGGAAGGAACGGAGGTAGAATTGCGCGATTTGTTTGCCGAAACCTACCCCCTGCTAAACGAACTGGTTCGGAGGAGTTATCTTTGGATAGTTGATTTTGCGCCGCGTGTGTGGGGAAGCGTCTACCGCTGGCTCGATCGCAAGCAGGATTATGACAAAAATTTCCAGCGATTTTCCCGGCTCAAGGAACACTTCGCTGCTTTGCTCGATCGCTTTCAACCAGACATAGTCGCTTCCTCCTTTCCAGCTTATCCCTACCTGCTTGAGCAGATCTTGGGGCCCCACAGGCTCTGCAAAAGCGTCGTCATCGTGACCGACTCGATTACCGTCAACAACATCTGGTATCGCTGCGCCGCCGACTACTTCCTCGCTCCAAACGAACAGAGCGCCGCGGTCTTGCGAGCAGGGGAAGTCGCGCCACAAAAAATTAAAATATTCGGGTTTCCTGTTAGTCCGAAGTTTGCCGATTCGACGCAAGAACGACAATTCCCTTCGGGCAATTCCAAACGCCGAGTTCTCTACATGATCCATGCCGCAACA